>NZ_JBSICG010000015.1:0-131874 GCF_056156645.1 Enterobacter sp. Li2LvB3
CTCCCCACAGGGGAGAGGGGGAAGGAATTACTCGTCTTCCAGGTAAGTGTACCCGTACAGACCCGCTTCAAACTCTTCCAGGAACTGCTGCTGCAAGGCATCGTCCAGACCGGTGTTTTTCACCTGATCGCGGAACTGGATAAGCAGTTTTTTCGGATCCAACTGAACGTATTCCAGCATGTCCGCCACGGTGTCACCCTCATCGGACAGCTCAACTTCCACGCTGCCGTCAGGGAAGACAAACACGTCCACCGCTTCGGTATCGCCGAACAGGTTGTGCATGTTACCGAGGATCTCCTGGTACGCCCCGACCATAAAGAAGCCCAGCATTGGTGGGTTCTCCGGGTCGTATTCCGGCATTGGCATCGTGGTCGCGATACCGTCACCATCCACATAGTGATCGATGGCACCGTCTGAGTCACAGGTGATATCCAGCAGCACCGCACGGCGTTCCGGGGCGTGGTTCAGCCCTTCCAGCGGCAGTACCGGGAACAGCTGATCAATACCCCATGCATCCGGCATCGACTGGAACAGCGAGAAGTTGACGTAAATCTTATCCGCCATACGTTCCTGCAACTCATCGATAATCGGACGGTGCGCGCGGTTGCTCGGGTCGAGCTGTTTCTGCACTTCATGGCACATGTTCAGATAGAGCTGCTCTGCCCACGCGCGCTCCTGCAAGCTAAAGGTGCCTGAAGAATAGCCGACGTGAATGTCGTGCAGATCCATCTGGCTGTCATGCAGCCATTCGCGCAGTGAACGGCGCGTGCCCGGCTCGTGCATCTCCTGCCAGGTTTCCCACATGCTTTGCAGGGAACGTGGGGCATCGTCTGCCGGAGGCGTCGCTTCGGTGATTTCGCTGCGTTCAACACCGATAATGTTGGACACCAGCACCGTATGGTGCGCGGTGACTGCACGGCCAGACTCGGTGATCACCGTTGGGTGCGGCAGGCCGTTCTCTTCACAGGCATCGCCAATCGCCCAGATGATGTTGTTAGCGTATTCGTTCAGACCGTAGTTTACGGAACAGTCAGACTGCGAACGCGTACCTTCATAGTCCACACCCAGGCCGCCGCCCACGTCGAAGCACTGAATATTCACGCCAAGCTTATGCAGCTCAACGTAAAAACGCGCCGACTCACGTACACCTGTTGCGATATCGCGAATGTTGGCCATCTGCGAACCGAGGTGGAAGTGCAGCAACTGAATGCTGTCCAGACGACCGCGCTCACGCAGGATCTCCACCAGTTGCAGCACCTGGTTTGCCGCCAGGCCGAATTTGGATTTTTCGCCACCGGAAGACTGCCATTTACCGGACCCCTGGGAGGCCAGACGTGCACGCACGCCAAGGCGTGGGATCACGTTCAGACGCTCGGCTTCTTCCAGCACGATAGCGATTTCGGACATCTTTTCGATAACCAGATAGACCTTGTGGCCCATCTTCTCGCCAATCAGCGCCAGACGAATGTATTCACGGTCTTTATAGCCATTACAGACGATCACTGAGCGGGTCATCCCCGCGTGCGCCAGTACAGCCATCAGCTCCGCTTTTGAACCGGCTTCCAGCCCCAGCGGTTCGCCAGAGTGGATCAAGGATTCAATGACGCGGCGATGCTGGTTCACCTTGATCGGGTAAACCAGGAAATAGTCGCCTTTGTAGCCGTAGGATTCACGCGCGCGCTTGAACGCGGCGTTAATAGAACGCAGACGATGTTGCAGGATCTGCGGGAAGCAGAACAGTGCAGGCAAACGCTGGCCCTGTGCTTCGCGGGCTTTGACCAGCTTGGCGAGATCCACGCGCGCTTCAGGGACGTCGGGATCCGGGCAAACGCTGATGTGGCCCAGTTCGTTGACATCGTAGTAGTTATTGCCCCACCAGGCAATATTGTAAGTGCGCAGCATCTTGCTGGCTTCCTCGGAGCTCATCGCAACCTCCTGCATAGAACGTAGTACACCCTGTTCGCCCGCTGACGAAGGCGAAAAAGAAGACATGTCGTCAGACATAGCGAACCTCAACTCTTTGTAATAAGTGTAAAACAGTTGACTACTATCGCAGCGTTATACGGCGATAACAACCCATAAACGGCTCCGTTTTCCAGCATAGTATGCTGAAATCCTGACCGTGCGACCGGTTTCTTATTCATATCATTGTAAAACACGTATCCGAACTCTGTATGACAAGGTTCGGCGAAACCACGAGAAAACTCTTGTATTAACAAGAGCGCCCTTGTTCAGTTTTCACAAAGCGTGACCGGCCCTGGAATCCTGAGAAGCGCCGAGATGGGTATAACATCGGCAGGTTTGCAGACTAGAAATGCGGGTTGCGGGAATCAAATGCGCGCCAGAACGGCTGCGCTGAATTAGCGGAAAACGATGGTTCATTATCTCGTATCACCTCCACGGCCGCTCCTGTTGAAACGGACCACAAGCCAAAGCTAAAAGTTCACTGCTTAACCCGGCTGGAAGTGGCGACACGATGAGTTCATCGAGCGCTTTTTTTGCATGAGCCGCGCGCCGCGTTTTATACCGAGAAGGTGGCTAAAAAGCAAAACAAAAATATGCGTGTTGCCATCGCCGTCAGGAAATATTTCCAGCTTCGATTTCAACGCAGTGAGAGCTTAGTCAAAAAAAACTGGAAATCGGGTGAAGAAGTGACCTAAAATAGACGTCCAGATGTTAATCCATCCATACTGATTAACACTCAGACTGCCAGTGTCAAAATCCTGCAGGCCTTGGTAGAATTATCTCCTTTGGCTATTCCACACAGCAGCTTGAGCTAACCAAATTCCTCTTAGGTGAAATAAAACATGGCAAAACACCTGTTTACGTCCGAGTCCGTATCAGAAGGACATCCTGATAAAATTGCTGACCAAATCTCCGATGCGGTGCTGGATGCGATCCTGGAGCAGGATCCTAAAGCGCGCGTAGCGTGTGAAACCTATGTCAAAACCGGCATGGTTCTGGTTGGCGGTGAGATCACCACCAGCGCATGGGTTGATATCGAAGAGATCACCCGTAACACGGTGCGTGAAATCGGTTATGTACATTCTGATATGGGCTTTGATGCCAATTCTTGTGCAGTACTGAGCGCAATCGGCAAACAGTCTCCGGACATCAACCAGGGTGTTGACCGTGCCGATCCGCTGGAACAGGGCGCGGGCGACCAGGGTCTGATGTTCGGTTATGCAACCAACGAAACTGACGTGCTGATGCCAGCACCTGTGACCTACGCACACCGTCTGGTGCAGCGTCAGGCTGAAGTGCGTAAAAACGGTACCCTGCCGTGGCTGCGCCCGGATGCGAAAAGCCAGGTAACCTTCCAGTATGACGACGGCAAAATCGTCGGTATCGATGCCGTAGTTCTGTCCACTCAGCACGCCGAAGATATTGATCAGAAATCTCTGCAAGAAGCAGTGATGGAAGAGATCATCAAGCCGGTACTGCCTTCCGAGTGGCTGAGCGCGTCGACCAAATTCTTCATCAACCCAACCGGACGATTTGTTATCGGTGGCCCAATGGGTGACTGCGGTCTGACCGGTCGTAAAATCATCGTTGATACCTACGGCGGCATGGCGCGTCACGGCGGCGGTGCATTCTCTGGTAAAGATCCGTCTAAAGTTGACCGTTCTGCTGCGTACGCTGCACGTTATGTTGCGAAAAACATCGTTGCTGCGGGCCTGGCTGACCGTTGTGAGATTCAGGTTTCCTACGCTATCGGCGTGGCTGAACCAACCTCCATCATGGTTGAAACCTTCGGTACTGAGAAAGTGCCTTCTGAACAGCTAACCCTGCTGGTGCGCGAGTTCTTCGACCTGCGTCCATACGGCCTGATTCAGATGCTGGATCTGCTGCACCCAATCTACAAAGAAACCGCTGCGTACGGTCACTTTGGTCGTGAACATTTCCCATGGGAAAAAACCGACAAAGCCGCTCAGCTGCGTGAAGCTGCCGGCCTGAAATAACCGACTGACCGTTGCTTTGAAAGGCCAGCCTCCGGGCTGGCCTTTTTACATTTTAAAGTCGGGTGGCTGCAGCAAAGCACATCATATGAAACCGCTTACACAACCCACGTATTGCTTTTCTTTCAGAATAATCTCTTTGCATGATCGCCTTTCTTCTGGCGTTACATTTCATTTCAGTTAAGTCTGAAATTCAAACAAACCCGATGCGTATCACTTAATTTATATCTCTATTTTCAATAAGTTAATGGAATTTACGATCACACATCAGTGTAACCGATTACACCAATGTGATTTGCATCACATATTTTTACCCCTTACTAACCTACCCTTTACATCGATAAAACTGATAACCCAACTGGAGGGCATAATGCCTGACAATAAAAAACAGGGGCGTACGTCCAACAAGGCGATGACTTTCTTCGTCTGCTTCCTCGCCGCCCTGGCAGGATTACTCTTTGGCCTGGATATCGGCGTGATTGCCGGTGCGCTACCCTTCATCACCGATGAGTTCCAGATAACCGCCCACACTCAGGAATGGGTAGTGAGCTCCATGATGTTCGGTGCAGCGGTGGGTGCAGTCGGCAGCGGCTGGCTCTCCTTCAAACTGGGCCGTAAAAAAAGCCTGATGATCGGCGCTATTCTGTTCGTAGCCGGTTCACTGTTCTCTGCGGCGGCACCAAACGTAGAAGTGCTGCTACTATCCCGTGTACTGCTCGGTCTGGCGGTTGGTGTGGCCTCTTATACCGCCCCGCTTTACCTGTCAGAAATCGCACCAGAGAAAATCCGTGGCAGCATGATTTCGATGTATCAGCTGATGATCACCATCGGTATTCTGGGAGCCTATCTTTCCGATACCGCGTTCAGCTACAGCGGCGCCTGGCGCTGGATGCTCGGCGTCATTATTATCCCTGCGATCCTGCTGCTGATTGGTGTGTTCTTCCTGCCGGACAGCCCGCGCTGGTTTGCCGCAAAACGCCGCTTCGTGGATGCTGAGCGCGTGTTATTGCGCCTGCGCGATACCAGCGCAGAAGCGAAAAAAGAGCTGGAAGAGATCCGCGAAAGCCTGAAGGTGAAACAGTCCGGCTGGGCACTGTTCAAAGAAAACAGCAACTTCCGCCGCGCCGTATTCCTGGGCGTACTCCTCCAGGTGATGCAGCAGTTCACCGGGATGAACGTCATCATGTACTACGCGCCAAAAATTTTTGAGCTGGCGGGTTACACCAATACCACCGAACAGATGTGGGGCACCGTGATCGTGGGCCTGACCAACGTGCTGGCCACCTTTATCGCCATTGGTCTGGTTGACCGTTGGGGACGCAAACCAACGTTGACGCTGGGCTTCCTGGTGATGGCGGTGGGGATGGGCGTCCTCGGTACCATGATGCATGTGGGCATTCACTCACCTTCTGCACAGTACTTTGCCGTGGCCATGCTGCTGATGTTCATTGTAGGTTTTGCGATGAGCGCCGGCCCGCTGATTTGGGTCCTGTGCTCTGAGATCCAGCCGCTGAAAGGGCGTGATTTTGGTATCACCTGCTCTACCGCAACCAACTGGATCGCCAACATGATTGTCGGCGCAACCTTCCTGACCATGCTTAATAGCCTGGGTAATGCCAACACCTTCTGGGTTTACTCTGCTCTGAACCTGTTCTTTATTGTGCTGACCGTGTGGCTGGTTCCAGAAACCAAACACGTGTCGCTGGAACATATTGAACGTAATCTGATGAAAGGCCGTCCTCTGCGCGAGATTGGCGCGCACGACTAACCTGCCTGCGGGAGGTGCCTCTTGCACCTCCCTTTCGCAAGCTCTATGCTCTGCCCCTATGAAAACGCCCCGTCTTCCCATCGCTATTCAGCAGGCCGTAATGCGCAGCCTGCGGGAAAAACTCGCCCAGGCAAACCAGAAGCTCGATCGCAATTACCCAGAACCTAAACTCGTCTATCAGCAGCGTGGAACCTCTGCCGGCACGGCCTGGCTGGAGTCGTACGAAATCCGTCTTAACCCGGTGCTGATGATGGAAAACCAGCAGGCGTTTATCGATGAAGTGGTTCCGCACGAGCTGGCCCATCTGCTGGTATGGAAACACTTTGGGCGCGTTGCGCCGCACGGTAAAGAGTGGAAATGGATGATGGAAGCGGTGCTTGGCATTCCGGCACGCAGAACTCATCAGTTCGAGCTGGAGTCGGTTCGCCGCAATACCTTCCCCTACCGCTGCCAGTGCCAGCAGCATCAACTGACCGTGCGCCGTCATAATCGTGTGGTACGCGGTGAAGCCACCTATCGCTGCGTCAAATGCGGCGAGCCGCTGGTTGCAGAATAATCAATTGAACAATCAGGAACTTTCCTGATCTGACTGATTGCATACAGGAACAACATTCGTTACGTTGCGGGCTCGTTTTGACACGGAGTTAACGATGTCCCGTAATATTTCTCTCGCGGTCGCTTTTCTGGCGACGGCATTCTCAGGCTATACGCTGGCCGACGGTATTAACAGTTTCTCTCAGGCTAAAAACGCAGGTGTAAAAGTTAACGCCGACGTTCCAGGTGATTTCTACTGTGGCTGTAAGATTAACTGGCAGGGCAAAAAAGGGATCGTTGATCTCGAATCCTGCGGCTATAAAGTGCGTAAAAATGAAAACCGCGCCAACCGAATCGAATGGGAACACGTTGTTCCGGCATGGCAGTTTGGCCACCAGCGCCAGTGCTGGCAGGACGGCGGGCGAAAAAACTGCGCCAAAGACCCGGTCTACCGCCAGATGGAAAGCGATATGCATAACCTGCAACCGGCGGTGGGCGAAGTGAACGGCGATCGCGGCAACTTTATGTACGGCCAGTGGAATGGCGGCGAAGGTCAGTACGGGCAGTGCGCCATGAAGGTAGATTTTAAAGAGAAAGTGGCTGAGCCGCCGGCTCGAGCGCGCGGCAGTATCGCCCGCACCTACTTCTATATGCGTGACCGTTACGACCTCACCCTCTCCCGCCAGCAGACACAGCTGTTTAATGCCTGGGATAAGCAATATCCGGTCACCGACTGGGAGTGCCAGCGCGACGAACGCATCGCCAAAGCGCAGGGGAATCATAACCCTTATGTCCAGCGAGCTTGCCAGGCGCAAAAGAGCTAACCTACACTAGCGGCAATTCGCTTACATTGCATGACACACGGAATTTCTGACTATGCGCATCCCTCGCATTTACCACCCTGAACTGATTACCGCAGGCCGCGAAATCGCCCTGTCCGACGAAGCCGCCAACCATGTTGGCCGCGTGCTGCGCATGGGCGCAGGCCAGGCTGTCCAGCTTTTCGACGGCTCAAATCAGGTTTTCGACGCTGAAATCACCCGTGCTGATAAGAAAAGCGTGTATGTAAATGTGCTGCGTGGCGAAGTGGATGACCGTGAATCGCCGCTGCATATTCATTTAGGCCAGGTGATGTCGCGCGGCGAAAAGATGGAATTCACCATCCAGAAATCGATCGAACTGGGTGTAAGCCTCATTACGCCACTTTTTTCTGAGCGCTGTGGCGTTAAACTGGATGCGGAACGTCTGAACAAAAAGATCCAGCAGTGGCAGAAAATCGCCATTGCTGCCTGTGAACAGAGTGGCCGCAACCGCATCCCGGAGATCCGCCCGGCGATGGATCTGGAAAACTGGTGTGCCGAACAGGACAGCGGGCTTAAGCTCAACCTCCACCCGCGCGCCAGCGCCAGTATTAATACGTTGCCGCTGCCCGTTGAACGTGTTCGCCTGTTGATTGGCCCGGAAGGCGGCCTGTCTGCTGACGAAATTGCTATGACGGCGCGTTACGAGTTTACTGATATTCTGTTGGGACCTCGCGTTCTGCGCACTGAGACAACGGCACTCACTGCCATTACCGCGCTGCAAGTGCGGTTTGGCGATCTGGGTTGAAGCATTATTGGAGAGGAACATGATCAAGCTCGGCATCGTGATGGATCCCATCGCAAACATTAACATCAAGAAAGATTCCAGCTTCGCTATGCTGCTGGAAGCGCAGCGTCGCGGCTATGAACTCCACTACATGGAGATGAACGATCTCTACCTGATCAACGGTGAAGCCCGCGCACGCACCCGTATTGTTAACGTCGAGCAGAACTACGATAAATGGTACGAATTCGGCACCGAGCAGGATATCCAGCTTGCCGATCTCGATGTGATCCTGATGCGTAAAGATCCGCCGTTCGACACCGAATTTATCTACTGCACCTATATCCTTGAGCGCGCAGAAGAAAAAGGCACGCTGATCGTGAATAAACCGCAGAGCCTGCGCGACTGTAACGAGAAGCTCTACACCGCCTGGTTCTCAGATCTGACGCCGGAAACGCTGGTAACCCGCAATAAAGCACAGCTGAAAGCCTTCTGGCAGAAGCACGGCGATATCATCATGAAACCGCTGGACGGTATGGGCGGCGCATCGATTTTCCGCGTGAAAGAGAGCGACCCGAACATTGGCGTGATTGCCGAAACGCTGACCGAACTGGGTACCCGTTACTGCATGGCGCAAAACTATCTGCCTGCCATCGTCGATGGCGACAAGCGCGTTCTGGTGGTGGATGGCGAACCGGTTCCTTACTGCCTGGCGCGTATCCCGCAGGGCGGCGAAACCCGTGGTAACCTGGCGGCAGGTGGCCGTGGCGAACCGCGTCCGTTGACCGAAAGCGACTGGGAAATTGCCCGCCGCGTTGGCCCAACGCTTAAAGCCAAAGGCCTGATCTTCGTTGGCCTGGATATCATCGGCGACCGCCTGACCGAAGTGAACGTCACCAGCCCAACCTGCATTCGTGAAATCGAGGCCGAATTCCCAATCTCGATCACCGGAATGCTGATGGACGCTATTGAAAAACGTTTACAGAAATAACCTGTGACAGCGCCTGAGTTTGTCCCCATACTGGGCGCTGTCGCTTTTTAAACCAGGAAACAGAACCTCTGACAATGAATTTACAGCATCACTTTCTTATTGCCATGCCTGCTCTCCAGGATCCCATTTTCCGCCGTTCCGTCGTTTATATCTGTGAATACAATGAAGACGGTGCGATGGGTATCATCATTAATAAGCCTCTGGAAAACCTGCAAATTGAAGGCATTCTGGAAAAGCTAAAAATCACCACTGAAGAACGTCTGCCTGAAATTCGTCTTGATAAACCGGTGATGTTAGGTGGGCCGCTTGCTGAAGATCGCGGTTTTATCCTGCATACGCCGCCGGGTTTCTCTTCCAGCATTCGTATCTCGGATAACACCGTGATCACGACTTCGCGCGACGTGCTTGAAACGCTGGGCACCGCCGAACAGCCTTCAGAAGTGCTGGTTGCGCTGGGCTATGCGTCCTGGGAAAAAGGCCAGCTTGAGCAGGAGATCCTGGATAACGCATGGCTGACTGCGCCTGCGGATCTGAACATCCTGTTTAAGACCCCTATTGCCGATCGCTGGCGCGATGCAGCTAAACTCATTGGCATTGATATTCTGACCATGCCGGGCGTAGCGGGGCACGCATAATGAGCGGGACGCTTTTAGCTTTTGATTTTGGCACCCGAAGTATTGGCGTTGCCGTCGGCCAGCGTATTACCGGCACGGCGCGCCCACTGACGGCGTTAAAAGCGAACGATGGCACGCCAGACTGGACGCTTATCGAACGCCTGCTAAAAGAGTGGCAACCGGATGACGTTATCGTTGGGCTACCGCTGAATATGGATGGCACCGAACAACCGCTCACCGCGCGTGCGCGTAAGTTCGCCAACAAAATCCATGGCCGCTTTGGTGTCTCAGTGAAGCTGCACGACGAGCGCCTTAGCACTGTCGAAGCCCGTGCTGGCCTGTTCGAGCATGGCGGTTTCAGGGCGCTCAACAAGGGTAGCGTGGACTCTGCTTCTGCTGTGGTGATCCTCGAAAGCTATTTCGAGCAGGGTTACTGAGCCTCTTCTGAATTGCCCGTAAAATCGGGCATTTCCAGCAGTTTAGCGTTGAGTTCCTGTAGCGCCTGAAGGCGCGCTTCCACCACATCATTCCCGACATTCCACATTCCGGCAAATGCCAGCGCAGCATGATGAACACCAACCGGAATAGCCATCGATACTTCCCCATCATCGTGATGCCAGATAACGTGTCCGGTTTTACGCTGCAGCTCAACGTGGGGCGCCAGGTTGCGCCACTGCTCGTCGGTGAAGCGTAATTTCAGCTGTTCGTCGCTCTCTTCTGCCAGTAATGCCATGCCAATGACGGACTGCCAGGCCGGGAGCATCCGATAACCGGCCAGCGCCTGTGTCGTTTGGCTGCCTGGCACCGAGTGCCAGATGTAGATAATCTGATCCTCCCACAGCACCCCGAGCGCGACGACAATATCGCGCGGAGCGTAACGCTCCAGTATTGGCAACGCGCGGGAAAAAAGCGCTGAACCACGAATGGACTGCGCCGCAAGGGCATGGATACCTGGCCCCGGCAGATAGCGGCGGTGTTCGTCCTGCATCGTCAGGCCAATCGAGGCCATTGTCATCAGCAGGCGGTTAGCGCGAGTGGTGTTAATTCCCATCAGACGCGCCAGCTCGCGACACCCAATCGCACGATCGCTGGACACCAGGTATTGCAGACAGCGTATACCGTCAATCAGGCTTTGATTTGGTTGTGATGACATGGTTTCGTTTGCTCAAAAGATAGAGACTCGATTCTACCGCTCGCACGCAAGGATACAAGGTCAACCCGGCGCAACCGCCGACCTTTCGTGAAGCCGCCCTTGCGCTCTGCGTTCGGCAAAGCTTTGGTCAAAATTCTGCATCCCCGCCTGTTGCCCGGTCTGGATAATACCAGGCAATTGCCAGGTTTTGCCCTCACGGATAAGGTTTGCCGACGCTGAAGTATTCACCAGCAGTTCGTACAGTGCCACGCGCCCTCCCTGAACATCCCGAAAGAGCTTTTGCGCCAGTACCGCGCGAAGACTACCCGCCAGTTGATTGCGCACCGGATCTTTTTCCTGTGCCGGAAAGGTATCGACCAGGCGCTCTATTGCCTGCGCAGCACCACGCGTATGCAGTGTTGCCAGCACCAGATGGCCGGTTTCCGCTGCCGTAAGGGCCAGCCTGATCGTTTCGCTGTCGCGAAGCTCCCCCAACAAAATCACATCAGGATCTTCACGTAATGCGGCGCGAAGCGCCTCTGCAAATGAAGGACAGTGTTGGCCTATTTCCCGTTGATGGATAAGACAGCGATCGCTTTGATAAATAAACTCAACCGGGTCTTCCAGCGTCAGAATGTGTTTATCGCAGTGGCGATTAAGATGATCCACCATTGCCGCAAGCGTGGTGGATTTGCCACTTCCGGTTGCCCCTGTCACCAGAATCAAACCACTGTCGTTGTCCAGCAGTACCGGGAGCACACGCGGCGCACCCAGCGCCGAAAGCTGTGGGCAGCTCGCCGGCAAGAGTCTGAGCGTGAGTGAGGCCCCGTTAATGTGGCGGAATGCACTGCCGCGTAAACGCTGCTGGCTGGTGAGCGTCACCGCAAAATCCACCTGCCCATTTGCCCACCAGGTTCCCTGCTGTTCGTCGTTAAGCCACGTTTTTAATAGCTGCGTAATATCGGGCGGCGGGAATGGCGCAGGTTCAAGCGTACCTGCCCTGCGCCAGCGTGGCGGTGAATCACTACACAGGTGTAGATCCGACACATTATGCTTTACACTAAGGGCCACAATTTCTTCCATTACCACACGACTCTCCTCGGAAAATGAACGACATTGCGCATAACCTGGCACAGGTCCGGGACAAAATCTCAGCCGCAGCAACGCGTTGCGGCCGTGCTCCAGAAGAAGTTACGTTACTTGCAGTGAGCAAAACTAAGCCTGCGAGCGCCATCGCAGAAGCGATTGCCGCTGGCCATCGTGCGTTTGGTGAAAACTACGTGCAGGAGGGCGTGGACAAAATTCGTTATTTCCAGGAACGGGGAAATAGCGACCTGCAATGGCACTTTATTGGCCCGTTGCAGTCGAACAAAAGCCGTCTGGTCGCAGAGCACTTTGACTGGTGTCATACCCTTGACCGTCTGCGTATTGCGACCCGTCTCAGCGAGCAACGTCCGGCCGGACTCGCACCACTTAACGTGCTGATTCAAATCAATATCAGTGACGAAAACAGCAAATCGGGCATCGCGCTAAACGAGCTGGATACGCTGGCGGCAGAGGTGGCCGCGCTTCCGGGGTTAACCCTGCGCGGATTGATGGCCATCCCGGCGCCTGAGTCAAGTTACGAAAGGCAGTTTGCCGTGGCACAGCAAATGGCTGTAGCATTTGAGGCGCTTAAAGCGCGCTACTCTACGGTCGACACGCTTTCTCTGGGCATGTCGGACGATATGGAAGCCGCAATTGCGGCAGGCAGCACTATGGTGCGCATTGGCACAGCTATTTTCGGTGCGCGCGATTACCCCCAAAAATAAGGAAACCTGAGGAACGCCATGAAGACGTTGACTTTCCTGCTCTCAACGGTGATTGAACTGTATACGATGGCGCTATTACTGCGCGTCTGGATGCAGTGGGCGCGTTGTGATTTTTACAATCCCTTCTCGCAGTTTGTTGTGAAAATCACGCAACCTGTGGTGGGGCCACTGCGCCGTGTGATCCCGGCCATGGGGCCAATTGACAGCGCCTCTTTACTGGTCGCTTTTGTACTCAGCGTCATTAAGGCCATCGTGCTGTTTATGGTGGTGACGTTCCAGCCAATTATCTGGATCGCCGCCGTTCTGATTCTGGTCAAAACCATCGGGTTGTTGATTTTCTGGGTGCTCTTGGTGATGGCAATCATGAGCTGGGTAAGCCAGGGCCGTAGTCCGGTGGAATATGCCCTGATTCAGCTTGCCGAGCCGCTGCTGCGCCCAATCCGCAGTCTGTTGCCTTCGATGGGCGGCATCGACTTTTCACCGATGATTCTGGTGTTGTTGTTGTACGTCATCAACATGGGCATCACCGAGCTGCTACAGGCTACGGGCAACATGCTGCTGCCGGGGCTGTGGATGGCGTTATGAGTGCAGTAAGCACCTGCGCCGATGGGCTGGTTTTACGGTTGTATATTCAACCTAAAGCCAGCCGCGATAGTATTGTTGGACTGCATGGCGACGAATTAAAAGTCGCCATCACCGCCCCACCCGTTGATGGCCAGGCGAATGCGCATCTGACCAAATATCTGGCTAAACAGTTTCGCGTCGCCAAAAGTCAGGTCATCATTGAAAAGGGTGAACTTGGGCGTCATAAACAGGTAAAAATCCTCGACCCGAAATCCATCCCGACGGAAGTCGCGGCTCTGAAAGAACAGGAATAAACGATGCAGAAAGTTGTTCTCGCTACCGGTAACGCCGGTAAGGTGCGCGAGCTGGCCTCGCTGTTGAATGATTTTGGTCTGGATGTCGTCGCACAGACTGAACTGGGCGTAGAGTCCGCCGAAGAGACGGGCCTGACGTTTATTGAAAACGCGATCCTGAAGGCGCGCCACGCGGCACAGGTTACTGGCCTGCCCGCGATTGCCGATGACTCTGGTCTGGCTGTTGATTATCTGGGTGGTGCGCCAGGCATCTATTCCGCGCGTTATTCAGGCGTTGATGCTACTGACCAGCAGAATCTGGAAAAACTGCTTGTTGCGCTGCAAGATGTTCCTGACGAAAAGCGTCAGGCGCAGTTCCACTGCGTGCTGGTCTATCTGCGTCATGCAGAAGACCCAACACCCGTTGTCTGCCACGGCAGTTGGCCGGGCGTGATTACCCGTGAAGCGGCAGGCAACGGCGGTTTTGGCTATGATCCGATTTTCTTTGTCCCGACTGAGGGCAAAACCGCTGCGGAACTGACCCGCGAAGAGAAAAGCGCGATTTCCCACCGTGGACGCGCACTGAAACTGTTACTGGAAGCATTACGTAATGGCTAATTTGCCACCTCTGAGTCTTTATATTCATATCCCGTGGTGCGTACAGAAATGCCCGTACTGCGATTTCAACTCGCACGCGCTGAAAGGCGAAGTGCCGCACGATGACTACGTTGCGCATCTGCTGGCTGACCTGGATGCCGATGTACCTTACGCACAGGGACGTGAAGTTAAGACCATTTTTATTGGTGGCGGTACGCCGAGCCTGCTGTCAGGCCCGGCAATGCAAACGCTGCTGGATGGCGTGAGAGCGCGCCTCAATCTGGCGGCGGATGCTGAAATTACGATGGAAGCCAACCCCGGAACCGTTGAAGCTGACCGTTTTATCGAGTATCAGCGCGCGGGGGTGAACCGTATTTCCATCGGCGTGCAGAGTTTTAGCGAGCCAAAATTAAAACGTCTGGGACGTATTCACGGCCCGGAAGAGGCAAAACGTGCGGCAAACCTGGCGACGGGTCTTGGCCTGCGCAGTTTTAACCTCGATTTGATGCACGGCCTGCCGGATCAGTCCCTGGAAGAGGCGCTGGACGACTTGCGCCAGGCAATTGCGCTGAACCCTCCGCATCTCTCCTGGTATCAGTTGACCATTGAACCGAACACGCTGTTTGGCTCCCGCCCACCGGTACTGCCGGATGATGACGCGCTGTGGGACATCTTTGAGCAGGGGCATCAGTTGCTGACCGCCGCAGGCTATCAGCAGTACGAAACCTCCGCGTATGCGAAGCCAGGCTACCAGTGTCAGCACAACCTGAACTACTGGCGCTTTGGTGATTATCTGGGTATTGGCTGCGGCGCACACGGTAAAGTGACCTTCCCGGACGGACGCATTCTGCGTACCGCCAAGACGCGTCATCCGCGCGGGTTTATGGAAGGGCGTTACCTGGAGCGCAGTCATGATGTTGAGGTTGCTGATAAACCGTTCGAGTTCTTTATGAACCGCTTCCGCCTGCTGGAAGCCGCCCCACGTGCGGAGTTTACGCTGTACACCGGCTTGCCGGAGTCGGTGATACGCCCACAGATTGACGAAGCGCTGGCGCAGAAGTATCTCACCGAGTGCGATGATTTCTGGCAGATTACCGAACACGGAAAACTGTTCTTAAATTCCCTTCTGGAGCTGTTCCTCGCCGAAGAATCTGAAAGCTGATTCAGGATTTTGCATCCCGTTCTGCCAGCTAAGAGAAAGGCTGGCAGAGTGTGGGGATGGACAAATCAAAACAACTCCGCAAACAAATGACGCCCGAAGAATTACGCCTCTGGTATTTGCTCAGAGGACGGCGATTCTTTGGGTATAAGTTTCGCCGCCAGATGCCGGTTGGTACGTATATCGTCGATTTTGCTTGTTTTAAGGCGAAACTGATCGTTGAGCTGGATGGAGGGCAACATCAGGATGAAGCGGCGTATGACTTACGAAGAACTGCGTTCTTAAACGCAAACGGCTGGGAAGTTTTGCGGTTCTGGAATAATGAATTTATGGTGAACGAAGAAGAAGTCTTGATGGTTATTTTGCAAAAATTGCAGAGCCTGATGCCCTCACCCTAACCCTCTCCCACAGGGAGAGGGAACGCTTACCCCCTCTCCCTGTGGGAGAGGGCCGGGGTGAGGGGCACAGCGCGCAGAAATCTTACTTCAGCGTCCCCACCAGCGCCTTACGGCTGTCTTCCAGCGATACCACGCGCTTACACACGTCTTTACCGAACTGCTGGAAATCATCTTCCTGATTCTTCCATTCGTTCTGAATCGAGGTCTGTAGGCCGCCCAGACTACCTAAAACGCCCTGCAATGGGTTTCCGCCGCCTTTTAGCACAGCTTTGGCACCCATTTCGTTGATGCTGTCCTGCAAGATACCGCCCATCGCCTGATTCACCAGTTGCTGCCCATCGGCACGGACCTGGTCAATCGCTTTATAGTGGAACGTCAGGCCATCGGTACGATGCTCAATAATGCGGTTCATCTGCTCTTTTAGCTGTTTGTCCAGCTTGGTCAGGCGAGTACGCATATTGCTGCTCTCACCCACCTCTTTGGTGATGATTTTATCCAGTGCGACACGGCTCTTTTCAACGCGTGTCAGCGCACCTTCATCAATCCACGGCAGTGCGGTACGCAATTCTGCCTGATAATCTTTTGCCTGCTCGCGCTGCGCGGCGCTCAGATTGTACTGTTTGCCGTTAAACGTTACGTTGCCATCCGGCGTAATCACCAGATTGCCGTTTTCGCCTTTAACCTGCACGGTTTGCGGGCTTAATACCACATCGTCGCGCGGCGTCACGCCACATTTATACTCCGCATGGGCGGTGAATCCGGTTGCCATTAATGCAACAGCCAGCAACGTTTTGCGCATCATAAAAACTCCCTCAGACAAAATGGGCCAGCTAATGCTGGCCCCTTGATGCTTACTTAGTCCCACCAAATATCGAAAAGTTCGCTGATACGCACGTCTTCAAATTTGCGGTCTTCAAGCCATTTACGTACTGCTGCCTGATGTTCTTCAGTGCATTTACCCACTTCTTGCAGGCAAATCAGGCCTTCCCATGACAGGTAACCACTGCCGTCAAACGCCAGCTTGTTGGGTTCAATCACGTCGCTAATGAAGGCATCAACGTCCTGATCAATTTGCTCTACGCTTGTACCTTCCGGGAAACGCCATGCGATAGAGAAACCCACTTCCTGGAATTCCTCGATGTGCATTTTTTTACGCAGACGACGGCTACGGTTCTTTGCCATTATTTTACCCTCTCGAACATTAAGTCCCATACACCGTGACCAAGACGATGGCCACGCTGTTCAAATTTCGTCACCGGACGTGAATCCGGGCGCGGTACATAGTCGTTGCTCTCAGACTGGTTTTTATACCCGTCCAGAGACGACATCACTTCCAGCATATGTTCCGCATAAGGTTCCCAGTCGGTCGCCATGTGGAAGACGCCGCCCAGTTTAAGTTTGCTTTTTACAAGCTCAGCAAACTGCGCCTGAACGATACGGCGTTTATTATGACGTGCTTTGTGCCACGGGTCAGGGAAAAAGAGCTGAACCATGTTCAAAGAATTGTCAGGAATCATTTTGTGCAGCACTTCTACCGCGTCGTGACACATCACGCGCAGGTTTTCTACGCCCTCTTCATGGGCGGTGGCCAGACATGCACCCACACCCGGCGAGTGAACTTCAATACCGAGGAAATTCTGCTCCGGGCGCGCTTTGGCCATGGTCACAAGCGACGTACCCATGCCAAAACCAATCTCAAGCGTAACCGGTGTTTCACGGCCAAACAGTTCGGCGAAATCAACAGGCTGTTCACTGAACTCAACGCCCATCACCGGCCAGTAGTTATCCAGCGCATGTTGCTGCCCTTTGGTCAGGCGGCCCTGACGGCGGACAAAGCTGCGAATACGGCGCAGTGGGCGGCCGTTTTCATCAAATTCCGGTGAAATGACGTCGTTTTTCATAAAAGAGTTGTCTGCTTGTGAGAATGTTCGTGAAACGGGCATTATCCAAAGTTAAGGCTTCTATGCAAGCATGGGAAAGATCCGGTTTACAGCAGATTGACGCTGTGCTGCAATCTGCGTCCCTGATTATGTGAATCGATAACCATGCAAGCCTCTCAATTTTCAGCCCAGGTGCTGGACTGGTACGACAAATACGGGCGTAAAACCCTGCCCTGGCAAATTGAAAAAACGCCTTACAAAGTATGGCTCTCCGAAGTGATGTTGCAACAAACGCAGGTCGCCACGGTTATTCCTTATTTTGAGCGTTTTATGGCACGCTTCCCTACGGTGACCGACCTGGCGAATGCCCCGCTGGACGAGGTACTGCACCTGTGGACGGGGCTTGGCTATTACGCCCGTGCGCGTAATCTGCACAAAGCAGCACAGCAGGTTGCCACTCGCCATCATGGCAAATTCCCTGAAACCTTTGAAGAGGTTGCTGATTTACCTGGCGTTGGGCGCTCAACCGCAGGCGCGATCCTCTCTTTGTCATTAGGTAAACATTTCCCAATCCTCGACGGCAACGTCAAACGCGTGCTCGCACGTTCTTACGCGGTGGGCGGCTGGCCTGGCAAGAAAGACGTTGAGAAACGTCTGTGGGAAATCAGTGAAGTGGTCACGCCCGCTAAAGGTGTGGAACGTTTTAATCAGGCGATGATGGATCTGGGTGCGATGGTATGTACCCGTTCCCGACCTAAGTGCGAACTCTGTCCGGTGAATAATATTTGCGTGGCCTATGCCAACAAAAGCTGGGCGCAGTACCCGGGCAAAAAACCGAAACAGACGCTTCCAGAGCGCACTGGCTACATGTTGCTGATGCAGCAGGGCGATGATGTATTTCTCGCCCAGCGCCCGCCAAGCGGCCTGTGGGGTGGTCTATACTGCTTCCCACAATTTGAAGATGAAGCATCGCTGCGGGAATGGCTTAAGCAGCGCGGGATTGCTGCCGATAACCTCATGCAACAGACCGCGTTTCGCCACACCTTCAGCCATTTCCATCTGGATATTGTGCCAATGTGGCTTCCCGTGTCCTCATTTGCCTCGTGCATGGATGAAGGTCCGGCTCTCTGGTATAACTTAGCGCAACCGCCATCAGTCGGGCTCGCGGCTCCCGTAGAGCGTCTGTTACAGCAATTACGTGCCGGTGCAATGGTTTAGCATCGGCTAGATAAAGAGGAATGAGTATGGCCAGAACCATTTTTTGCACTTTTTTACAGCGCGACGCTGAAGGACAAGACTTTCAGCTCTATCCAGGTGAATTAGGAAAGCGCATCTATAACGAAATCTCCAAAGAAGCCTGGGGACAGTGGCAGAAAAAGCAAACCATGCTGATTAACGAGAAAAAACTCAGCATGATGAACCCGGAACACCGCAAGCTGCTGGAACAAGAAATGGTGAACTTCCTGTTCGAAGGTAAAGACGTGCACATCGAAGGCTATACGCCACCGGAAAAATAATATTCTGCGGGCTGGTACCCGGCGGCGCTTCGCTTACCCGGGCCTACGGTTTCGTAGGCCGGGTAAGCGCAGCGCCAACCGGCGAAAGCAACGACTAAGCAAACACAACACGCACTCCCGGAATGATGAAAAAAATTTTAGCGCTAGCTCTTATTGCGCCGTTGCTTGTGTCTTGTTCGTCTAAAAAAGGCGATGATTACAACGAAGCCTGGGTAAAGGACACCAACGGTTTTGACATTTTGATGGGGCAATTTGCCCATAACATCGAAAACATTTGGGGATTTAACGAAGTTCTTATCGCTGGCCCTAAGGACTACGTTAAGTACACCGACGCTTATCAGACCCGTAGCCACATCAATTTTGATGACGGTACGATCACGGTCGAGACTATCGCAGGCACCGAACCTGCCGCGCACCTGCGCCAGGCCATCATCAAAACTCTGCTGATGGGCGACGATCCGGGCTCTATTGACCTCTACTCCGATGCTGACGACATTACTATCTCCAAAGAACCGTTCCTGTACGGTCAGGTTGTCGATCAGACCGGTCAGGCGATTCGCTGGGAAGGCCGCGCCACGAAATTCGCCGACTACCTGTTGCAAACGCGTCTGAAGAGCCGGACTAACGGGCTGCGTATTATTTACAGCGTGACCATCAATCTGGTGCCAAACCACCTTGATAAACGTGCACATAAATACGTGGGCATGGTGCGTCAGGCGTCGCGGAAATACGGTGTGGATGAGTCATTGATTCTCGCGATTATGCAGACCGAGTCTTCCTTTAACCCTTACGCCGTAAGCCGTTCTGATGCGTTGGGCCTGATGCAGGTTGTCCAGCACAGCGCCGGGAAAGACGTTTTCCGCTCGCAGGGGAAATCGGGGACGCCAAGTCGTAACTACCTGTTCGATCCGCAAAGCAACATTGATACCGGCACGGCTTATCTGGCGATGCTGAGCAATGTCTATCTTGGCGGAATTGATAACCCAACCTCACGTCGCTATGCGGTCATCACCGCGTATAACGGAGGTGCAGGCAGCGTACTGCGGGTCTTCTCAAATGACAAAGTGCAGGCCGCGAACATCATCAACAGCATGGCGCCGGGAGATGTCTATTCGACGCTGACCTCCCGCCACCCGTCTGCGGAATCCCGTCGTTATCTGTATAAGGTCAATACGGCGCAGAAGAACTACCGTCGCCGTTAGTCCCCTCACCCTGCCCTCTCCCCAAAGGGGAGAGGGTAAAAAGATCCAACCCATACGAAAATGTTATTTGCATCACAATCCAAACTGCAAATTAATGTGGATTGCATTTTTTTGCGGGAGGTAACAAAACAAATTGTTGCCTGCTGATAGAATTGCATCAAATACCAACCCTGAATGTTTCTATAACAACATATCTCCCGCTCACTTGTGAGGAAAGTAACATGAACCTTAAGCTGCAGCTTAAAATCTTGTCGTTTCTGCAGTTCTGCCTGTGGGGTAGCTGGCTGACTACACTCGGCTCCTATATGTTTGTGACGCTCAAGTTCGATGGTGCGTCTATCGGTGCCGTATACAGCTCGCTCGGTATTGCGGCTGTCTTCATGCCAACGCTGCTGGGTATCGTGGCGGATAAATGGTTAAGCGCAAAATGGTTATACATGCTGTGTCATCTGGTGGGTGCGGGGACGCTGTTTATGGCAGCCGAAGTCACCACGCCTGGCGCGATGTTCATGATTATCCTGCTTAACTCGCTGGCCTATATGCCAACGCTTGGCCTTATCAACACCATCTCCTACTACCGCCTGAAATCAAACGGTATGGATATTGTGACTGACTTCCCGCCAATCCGTATCTGGGGCACTATCGGCTTTATCATGGCGATGTGGGGCGTGAGCTTCGCGGGCTTCGAACTGAGCCATATGCAGCTCTATATCGGTGCTGCGCTGTCTGTTGTGCTGGCGATCTTCACCCTGACGCTGCCGCACATTCCGGTATCTAACCAGCAGAAAAACCAGAGCTGGAGCACCATGCTGGGCCTGGATGCATTTGCGCTGTTCAAAAACAAACGCATGGCGATTTTCTTTATCTTCTCCATGCTGCTGGGTGCGGAACTGCAAATCACCAACATGTTCGGCAACACCTTCCTGCACAGCTTCGATAACAACCCGCTGTTCTCCGGTAGCTTTATCGTTGAACACGCGTCCGTCATGATGTCTATCTCTCAGATCTCTGAGACGCTGTTCATCCTGACCATCCCGTTCTTCCTGAGCCGCTACGGCATCAAGAACGTGATGCTTATCAGTATCGCTGCCTGGATGTTGCGCTTCGGCCTGTTCGCTTACGGCGACCCAAGCCCGTTCGGCACCGTGCTGCTGGTTCTGTCGATGATTGTTTACGGCTGCGCCTTCGACTTCTTCAACATTTCGGGTTCCGTATTTGTGGAAAAAGAAGTGAAGCCTGAAATCCGCGCCAGTGCTCAGGGTATGTTCCTGATGATGACCAACGGCTTCGGCTGTATTCTGGGCGGTGTGGTGAGCGGTAAAGTGGTTGAGATGTACACCACCAACGGCATCACTAACTGGCAGCCAGTGTGGCTCATCTTCGCCGCGTACTCGCTGGTACTGTTCTTCGCGTTTATCGCGCTGTTCAAGTACAAACACGTTCGCGTTCCGAACGGTGCGCAGCCAATCGCGCATTGATCTTTGGTGTGTTGTGCCCGGTGGCGGCTACGCCTTACCGGGCCTACAAAAGCACAGAAAGATGGCCGGGTAAGCGTTAGCGCCACCCGGCTATTTTATTTCAGAAAGCACCCATCCCACCGACAGCAAATCCGCACTGCCTCCCGGGCTCAGGTTCCGTTCAATCAATGCGTTATCCATCTTAAGCAGCGCATCATGATCCCAGCCATTCGCCAGCAGTTCACGCGCATAGCCCTGCACGTAGCGCAGCCCATCGATACCGCCGCGCGACACCAGGTTACTGTCCTGATTAACCGCCATCAGGCATAACAGTAATTCATGAAGCGAACGCCCGCTCCACTTCGCCAGCGCGTTGCGTACCGTCGAAAAACCGCTTTCCGCCTCACCGCGTGCGCCGGTTAGACCATACTGCTGAAACTGCCGCTCGCCCGCCGTTGCCTGCCCGCTGCGCCCTGCCAGCTCACGCGTCACCAGCCCACGGCAGATGTTACTCACCTCACAGCACAGGCTCTCTGCGCTCACTTTTTGCACCCTCCCGGAGGCAAAACAGAGCAAGCCGAGGGCAAAAATCCCACCTTTGTGAGTGTTCACTCCGTCCGTTGCCATATACATAGCCTGTTCACAGGCTATGCCCATCGGGCGGATAAGGCGCAACTGTTCTGTCACAGGCTTATCTGCATGGGCATCGCCCAGCGCGGCAAAGCGCGTAAACCACGGCGAAATTGCCGCAATGCTGCGGGCAAACAGGGCATGGTCCATATCGCGGTGGGAACCATTATTAAGCTTATCCACTAGACCCGGTTTTGGCGTCAGCTCCAGCTCCTGCCAGAGCGCCTCTTCCGCAAGCCCGGGCACATCCCACTGGCGCGGTTTAGTCGCGAGCAAACCAGTCATCAATCATCTTCTCCACGCGAGCCGTCACCTGTTCAACAGGATGATTTCGCGAACGGGAACAGGCGTGGGCGGGTTCGTCACAAATCAGGCAACGACGCAGATTCGCGCCTAATGATACCCGGCCAACATGGCCGTTATGGGGGCAAATCACATCCAGATCCCAGAGCCTGCCGAGTGGATGCGTCTGTTCCAGCTCTGCGCAGTGGGCTTTCATTTCCGCCGCCTGATGGGCCACGCACCATAGCGCCTCTGGCCCTGTCGGCAGCCATAAAACCTGGCGGTCAAGCACCTGCCAACGGTTCTCCCACAGCAGCTGATCGCACATCTGTAGTGCCACACCCATCGTATTGCGATAACGCAGGCTGTCTTTGATTTCACCCGGCGTGACCAGGGTGAGAGAAATCACCGGTTGTTGATAGTGCGCAAGCCAGTCAGCCTGGCGTGCTGCGCGGCGCTCTTTCGCCGCCAGCAACGCTTCCAGGCTGACACCCGCCTGCACGGGTGTCGCTGTCGTCATGATTACTCCTTCACCTGTCTTACGGTGTCGATCACACTGCCGTCGCGGTAGCGGATCACGCCCACAATTTTATCGGTAAATTCAATCGCTTTTGGCACGCCCGTTAGCGAGATAGCCCGCTCGTATAACGTATCGATATCGACGATTTTCAGCCCGGCCTCAAGCAGACGATCGCGGATCTCCGGGCGCGCCGGGTTGACCGCAATGCCGTGGTCAGTGACTAACACATCGATGCTCTCTCCCGGCGTCAGACGAGTGGTAACACGCTTCACCACCGTCGGAATACGGCTACGCAACAGCGGCGCTACCACAATCGTCAGGTTCGCTGCCGCGGCAACATCGCAGTGCCCGCCAGATGCCCCGCGCATTACCCCGTCGGAGCCGGTGATCACGTTAACGTTAAAATCGACGTCAATTTCCAGGGCGCTAAGGATAACGACGTCGAGCTGGTCGCAACATGCGGCTTTGCTGCCCGGGTTGGCGTAGACGTTGGTGGAGATCTCCACGTGATTCGGGTTGCGCGCCAGCGATGCCGCCGCCTGCCCGTCAAAGCACTGGGTATCAAGCAGCTTTTCAATCAGCCCTTTTTCGTGCAGATCAACCAGGCTGCCGGTTATGCCGCCGAGCGCAAAGCGTGCTTTCACCCCGCTGCGCTCCATCTTTTCTTCCATAAAGCGCGTGCACGCGGTGGCTGCCGCGCCAGAGCCGGTCTGCATGGAGAAGCCCGGTTTGAAATAGCCGGAGTGTTCAATCACATCTGCCGCGTAGCGGGCAATCATCAACTCGCGCGGGTTGCTGGTTACACGCGCGGCACCAACGCTGATTTTGGCCGGATCACCCACACTCTCGACCTGCACGATGTAGTCCACCTGATCCTGCACCAGGCTGGCGGGCATATTAGGGAATGGCACCAGCTCTTCGGTCAGCAGCACCACCTTGCGGGCAAAGTGGGCGTCTACCATGGCATATCCCAGCGAGCCGCAGCTCGATTTCCCGTGCGTGCCGTTGGCGTTACCAAATTCATCGCTGCACGGCGCGCCGAGGAACGCAACGTCGATATTCAGCTCCCCGTCCTGCAATAATTTGACGCGCCCGCCGTGGGAGTGGATCTGCACCGGCTCATCCATCAGCCCGTGAGAGATGGCATCTGCCAGCTTGCCGCGCATCCCGGAGGTGTAAATACGGCTGATCACGCCGCTTTGGATATGTTCAATCAGCGCATCGTTGCAGGTCATCAGCGAGCTGGAGGCCAGGGTCAGGTTTTTGAAGCCCATCTTCGCCAGCAGCGCCACCACGGAGTTGATTACCCGGTCGCCTTCACGAAACGCATGGTGAAACGAAATGGTCATGCCGTCCTGCAGGCCGCTGCGTAACACCGCCTCTTCAACAGATGCGCACAGCTTACGATTATGCTTCTCTTCCGGGCTGTTCAGCCACGGCGTCGCGCTGTGGGCCGTATCGAAAGGTGTTAACGCCCGCAGATGGGGAAAATTCACATGGAGAAGTTCTGTCTGATTCATTTTGAAATCCTTAACGACGCACGCCGGAGGCCGCCGCGCGTTCCAGCACCATCTGCGCGTGGTTGATAATCGGGGCATCGACCATTTTGCCGTTGAGCGATACCACGCCCAGGCCGTTACGCTCGCCCTCTTCTGCTGCTTCAATCACCCGTCTGGCGTGATCCACTTCCTGCTGAGTTGGCGCATAGGCGTTGTGTAGCAGGTCGATCTGGCGCGGGTTAATCAGCGATTTGCCGTTGAAGCCCATCTTGCGGATCAGTTCCACTTCACGCAGGAACCCGGCTTCGTCGTTTACGTCTGACCACACCACATCAAAGGCGTCGATGCCTGCGGCGCGCGCCGCGTGCAGCACGGCACAACGGGCGTAGAACAGCTCGGTGCCGTCACCGCGCTCGGTTTGCATGTCCATCACGTAGTCAAAGGCCGCCAGCGCGATACCGATTAAACGCGGGGAGCTGCGGGCAATCGCCACGGCATTAATGACGCCAATAGCCGATTCAATGGCCGCCATCACACGGGTAGAACCCACTTCACGCCCGCATTCGCGCTCGATGCGCTCCAGGTGGCCTTCCAGTTCAGCAATATCGTCAGGCGTATCGGTTTTCGGCAGACGGATCACGTCCACACCGGCACGCACGGCGGCTTCCAGATCCAGCAAGCCAAACGGCGTGCTCAGTGGGTTAATACGCACCACGGTTTCGATATCCTGATACATCGGGTGCTGTAACGCGTGGAAGACCAGCAGGCGCGCGGTGTCTTTCTCGCGCAGCGCCACCGCGTCTTCAAGGTCGAACATGATGGAGTCGGGACGGTAGATAAACGCCGTTGAGAGCATGGCGGCGTTCGCCCCCGGCAGGAACAGCATACTGCGGCGGAGTTTGCTCATTTCAGCGCCCCCCAGTTGATGGTCTGTTCTTCTGCGGCGCGCAGAATCGCGCTTTGCAGACGGGCGCGGATCACACAGTCCAGCGCCCCTTTATCTTCAACGATGATCAATCCCTGCTGCACGTTCATCGCGCGTAATGTCTCATCGACGACCTGGCGGATCTGCTCGCCAAACTGCTTGATCACTTCACTGTGGATGACAATCTCCAGCTCACCGTGAGCGGGAGCGATTTTCACCATCAGGTCGCTGGACTCCTGCGTTCCGGCCAGCGCCTCCCTTACAATTTTCATGATAAATTCCTGATAGTTATGCGACTTCCGCGCGCGCACTGTAGTGCGCTTCGAGATGCGCGAAAGTGGATTCCGGGACAATCTCCCGGATCCGGGTAAACTGCTGTGTCTTGAGTAAACGGCGAACTTCCGAGGCTGAAATGGCGTTGCCGGTGGCCTTTATGCGCGGCATTTCCACTACGTCGATGCGGGAGGAAAGCAGCGCGTGCAGCGTCTGGTTGTACTGACGGGTGATATCGCAAAATGGCTCTGAGCCGATAAAACGGTGGGTGATCCCCAGGACCGGCGCAATGTGATCCCGGAAGATCAACACATCGATTTCACTCCATGCCTGCTGCACTTTGCCGGTATCTTTCAGGAAATAGGCCGGGAAGGTCGCGCGGGAAATGATGTACTGCGAGCCTTCATGCACAACCACGTTTGGCAGATGTGCCACACCTGCGCTCACCATCTCCAGGCGTGCGCTGAACGGGAAGAACGATGCGTCTTCACGCACAACAAACAGATGCAGCACATCGCACTGCTGCGCGGCCTGCTCCACCAGATGACGGTGCCCAAGGGTGAACGGATTGGCGTTCATCACAATCGCCCCCACTTTCTCGCCACACTTGCGCTTAGCGCTAAGCGTACGGCAGTAACGCTCAATGCCCTGCGGCGTGTTCTCCATCAACACGGCGTTGTTACCGCTCTGGGCAATGGGCCAGAAGCCGCTGCGGGAAAAGCGCTCTTTATTGCACGGACGCGTGCACAGAAAGAGATGAAAGTGCCCACGCGCCAGCGCAGCGTTCTCCACTTCTGCCAGTAACCGCGCGCTCAAGTTCTCGCCACGAAGCTGCTCGTTTACCGCCACGCATTTGATGACGTTACCGGCAAGGCCTGCGCAACCCACCAGCTGCATTCCGACCCAGGCCTCAACGAACAGCGTAATGTCGTTGTCCAGGCCAAGACCGCTGTCTGCCAGTAAATAACGGATCTGGCTTAAGCGTTCCGGGTGTTTCGCCACGTCTGTCAGACGAAAATCGATAGTGGGTTGCGATTGCATACTGCCGCCTTACTTAATGTGCTGCCGCAAGCGTGGTTGCCGGCGCTTCCATGATCACGTTACTCAGATGGCCGATATGTTCGATCTCCACCTCAATGCGATCCCCCTCTTTCATAAACAGCGGTGGGTTACGCTTTTTACCTACGCCACCCGGGGAGCCGGTGATGATCACATCGCCAGGGCTTAAGCGGGTGAAGGTGGTGATGTACTCGATCAGTTCCGCCACCTTGTGGATCATGCTGCTGGTGTTGTCTTCCTGCACCATGCGGCCATTCAGCCAGGTGCGGATCGCTAACTGGTGCGGGTCCGGGATTTCATCTGCGGTAGCCATCCACGGACCGAACGCCCCGGTCTGACGCCAGTTCTTCCCGGCGGTAAACCAGGTGTGCTGCCAGTCGCGGGCTGAACCGTCCATGTAGCAGCTGTAACCGGCCACGTGGCGCAGAGCGTCGTCGCGGCTGATGTTCTCCCCGCCTTTACCGATAATCACCGCCAGCTCGCCTTCATAATCGAACTCGCTGGAGTGGCGCGGTTTCAGCACCGGCTCGTTGTGGCCAGTCTGGGAATCCGGGAAGCGGACAAACAGCGTGGGTGCCGGGTTGTGCTGGTCAAACTCCTTGCGCTTGTCGGCATAGTTCATGCCCACGCAGAGGATTTTTTCCGGCTGCTCAATCACCGGTAAAAAGGTGATGGCGCTCATCGGCACATCCACGGCATCGTTGAGATAACGGGTGGCCTGTGCCAGCCCGTTCCCTTGCAACAGCGCTTTAAGGTCGCTGTAGCGGTCGCCCAGACGGCGACCTAAATCAATCACACCTTCGGCCTGCACGATGCCGTAGCTGCGTTTACCCTGGTATAAAAAGCTTGCGAGTTTCATTGTTCTTTCCTGAAAACTTAAACGAGGAAGTTGCCCAGAATCAGCAGTGAGACGGAGACGTTAATCGCGCCGCCAATACGGGTGGCAATCTGGGCGAATGGCATCAGGCTCATGCGGTTGCCTGCGGTCAGGATCGCCACGTCACCGGTACCGCCCTGGCCGCTCTGGCAGCAGGAGACGATGGCGACATCAATTGGGTGCATCCCAATCTTTTTACCGACGAAGAACCCGGTCGCGACCAGCGCAGAGACGGTGCTCACAATCACCAGCAGGTTGCTGATGGTGAACGCAGCCACCAGTTCGTGCCACGGGGTGATAGCCACACCGACGGCGAAGAGGATTGGATAGGTCACAGAGGTCTGGAAGAATTTGTACACCACCTGCGAGCCCTCAAGCAGACGCGGGGATGCGCCGTTGCAGAGCTTCACCAGCACCGCCATAAACAACATGCCAACCGGTGCAGGCAGGCCAATCAGCTTGTGGCCAAGCATCCCGAGCATATAGAGCAGTACCGCCAGCAGTGCGCCAGAGGCAATCGTGGTGACATCGGCTTTGCCAGAGAACGCAGGCTGAGTGGCAGTTGCATCGGCATTGGCGCGGTTTGGCATCAGCTGGCCTTCACCGGTCAGATGCGGGTAGCGTTTACCGAGCTGGTTCAGGCAGCCAGAAATAATGATTGCCGTCAGACCGCCAAGCATCACCATCGGCAGCACGCGGCCGAGCGCAACGCCCTGGTCCATATGCAGCAAGGTGGCATAACCAATTGAGAGTGGAATGGCCCCTTCGCCTACACCGCCCGCCATGATCGGCAGAATAATGAAGAAGAAGATCTGGAAGGGCTCAAGACCCAGCGCCAGGCCAACGCCCATCCCGACAATCATGCCGACGATTTCACCGCACAGCATCGGGAAGAAGATGCGCAGGAAGCCCTGAATCAGCACCGTACGGTTCATGCTCATGATGCTGCCGACGATAATGCAGCAGATGTAGAGATAGAGAATATTGGTGGATTTGTAGAACTTGGTTGTGGATTCGACCACCACGTCCGGCAGCAGACCATAATAGACCAGCGCAGACGGGATAAAGGTGGCGCAAATCGCCGCCGCGCCCAGCTTGCCGATAATCGGCAGGCGTTTGCCAAACTCACCGCAGGCAAAGCCGAAGAACGCCAGCGTCGCCACCATCACCACGATGTCGCTTGGCAGTTTGCCGCCCAGACAGTCAATGGCAATCAGCGCGCCCGCCAGGATAAACAGTGGCAGAGGAATAATCCCGACTTTCCAGGTATCCATAATATGCCACCAGCGCTCCTTGAGCGATGGCCGCTGAATATCAATCGGGTCGTGGGTAACAGAGAAAGAGTCGTCAGTTGTGCTCATAATAAGCCCCTTGGTTATTTTGTGCGTTCAGCTTAAAGTCACAAAGGCTTACTTTATGTGAGGAATGGCATATTAAAACCGAAGTTTTAATGGCAGCTATGGTTTTAATGGTTTCTTTTATTTAGTGTGATTTATGCCTTATTAATGGCCGTGGTTTTTATGGTTTCTTTTCTAAATTGAACAAACAAATAACATTTCTGAATTTCGTTTCAGGGCGATAAACCTTTCAGATAAATCTTTTACAGGCCGTGCTGTGCAAGGGATCACAAGTTTTCGGCAAACCGGGGGCTGGCGCGAGAAAAGATGATATATTGGCGCCTCTCATTGATACCCTGCGTGATAGTTATGAAAGTATCGTTTCAGATCAAGCTGTTTATTTCGCTGGTAGCCTTTTTCTCAGTGCTGTTTACGTTACTGGGTGGATATTATTATGTCGATGTTGGCAGGCAGCTTTATCAGGAAATGAGTGCACGCGCTAAAATACAAGCTGAAGAAATTGCGCTTATTCCCACTTTACGTAATGAAGTCGAACAAAAAGATATCAAGTCAATCCATGACTTTATGCAAAAAATAGCCACCCACAGTGATGCCAGTTTTATTGTGATTGGCGATAACAAAGGGCAGCATCTGTTCCATTCCGTGTTTGCTGACCGGGTCGGTACAACGCTTGTCGGCGGCGATAACGAAGAAGTGCTGCTGGGGAAAAGCACCACTACCATTCGCAAGGGTGGGCTGGGCATTTCTCTGCGCAGCAAAGCGCCCATTTTTAACGATGCCGGGCAGGTGGTGGGGATTGTTTCGGTGGGGTATCTCACCAGCTATCTCGACACCATTACCGTGAATAAGGTCGTCAATATTTTAATTGCAGCGGTGCTGCTGCTCATCGCCCTGTTTATCTTCTCGTGGTTTTTCACCCGCAGTATAAAGAAGCAGATCTTCTCCCTGGAGCCACGTGAAATCGGTCTGCTGGTGCGCCAGCAAAAAGCGATGATGGAGTCCATTTATGAAGGGGTGATCGCCATCGATGATGACCTGCGCATTGAAGTGATCAACCAGGCGGCCAGAAAGCTGCTGGGGTTAAGCCAGCCCGCCCGGGAGTTGCGCGGCCAGCTGATTAGCCAGGTTATCGAACCTGTCCCTTTCTTTGCCCCACAAACCATGCTGGCGAAAGACACCCACGATGAGATCTGCCGCTTTAACGATCTCACGGTGATCGCCAGCCGGGTCCGCATCATGCTGGAAAATTCGCTTCAGGGATGGGTTATCACCTTCCGCGATCGCAATGAGATAGATACCCTGAGCGCCCAGCTCAGCCAGGTAAAACGCTATGTCGATAACCTGCGCATTATGCGCCATGAGCAACTTAACCGCATGACCACGCTCTCTGGCCTGCTGCATATGGGCCGTTATGAAGAAGCCATTGGCTATATTCAGGCACAATCGGAGCACGCTCAGGAGCTACTGGACTTTATTTCGTCCCGCTTTAGCTCGCCCACGCTGTGCGGCCTGCTGCTGGGTAAAACAGCCCGCGCACGTGAAAAAGGGGTCGAGCTGAATTTCGACCCGGCCTGTCGGATGGACACCGTGTTCCAGCCCCTGCACGAAGCCGAGCTGATCTCAATCATTGGTAATTTGCTGGATAACGCCATCGAAGCGACGCAACGCTCTGAACTGCCGCACGCACCGGTGGAGGTGTTGATCAAACTGAACGAACAGGAACTGATCGTTGAAGTTGCCGATCAGGGCGTGGGCATCAAACCGGAGATCCGCGACAGGATTTTTGAGCGCGGCATCACCACCAAAACACGCGGCGATCATGGTATTGGCCTGTACCTGATTGAAAGCTATGTCACGCAGGCTGGCGGCTCGATAGAAGTTGCCGATAACATGCCGCGTGGCGCAATTTTCTCACTGTTTATTCCCGCCACGGGAGCCGCCCGGCGTTCCGTTCAGGAACTGGAAGATACCGATTATGCAACATGAACTTATCGACGTACTGATTGTTGAAGACGAGCGCGCGCTGGCACAGCTCCACGCCGAGCTTATCAGCAAACACCCGCGACTGCGCCTGGTGGGTATTGCATCGTCCCTGGCTGACGCGCAGGTGCAGCTCGAAAGCAAACAGCCGCAACTGATGCTGCTGGACAACTACCTTCCCGATGGCAAAGGGATCACGCTTATCAGCAACCCGATGCTGACCCGCGCTAACTGCTCGGTGATTTTCATCACGGCCGCAAGCGACATGGACACGTGCAGCCAGGCCATTCGCAACGGCGCGTTTGATTACATTCTGAAACCCGTGTCCTGGAAAAGGCTCAGCCAGTCGCTTGAACGCTTTGTGCAGTTCGCCGAACAACAGCGGGTCTGGAAGATTGTCGATCAGCAGAACGTTGATTCGCTGTACCAGCTCCAGGCCAAAAACTATCGCCAGGATAATGGCAGTAAAGGCATTGAAGAGAATACGCTGGCGCTGGTGCAAACCCTGTTTAACCAGAAATCAGCCCACTATTTTTCCGTTGACGAGGTAGTGACCGAAACGGGGTTGAGTAAAACGACAACCCGGCGCTATCTGGAGCACTGCGTGGAGGCAGGTTTTTTGAGTGTGGAAATGCTGTACGGGAAGATTGGGCATCCGCGCAGAATGTACAGGCGGGCAGAGGTCTGAATGTTTTTGTTGGCCGGGTAAGCGTTAGCGCCACCCGGCGTTCGTTCGGGCAGGGGTTTACTTCAATACATACCCATAAAGCCGCTGGATCCCGTCGGCGTCTTTTTCGCTGTAAACGCCCTGCAACTCCGGCGAGAAGCCCGGTAACAGGTTAACGCCCTCTTCCAGCGCCAGGAAGTAACGCTGCACCGCCCCACCCCAGATTTCGCCAGGCACCACGCACAGCACACCCGGCGGGTACGGCAGCGCCCCTTCAGCAGCAATGCGCCCTTCGGCATCACGAATACGCACCAGTTCGACGTTACCGCGAATGTACTCCTGGTTAGCATCCTGTGGGTTCATCACCACCGCAGGCAGGCTCTCTTTGCGGAACATCGCCTTTTGCAGATCTTTCACGTTAAAACTGACGTACAGATCGTGCATCTCCTGGCACAACTGACGCAGGGTGTAGTCCCGATAGCGCACCGGGTATTTCTGATAAATGGTCGGCAGCACGTCGGCAAGCGGGGTGTCATCTTCAATATGCTGCTCAAACTGCCCCAGCATCGCCACCAGCTGCGCCATCTTCTCGCTGCTTTCAGCAGGGGTTAGCAGGAACAGGATCGAGTTCAGATCGCATTTCTCCGGTACGATGCCATTTTCACGCAGGTAGTGCGCGAGGATGGTCGCCGGGATGCCAAACTCAGTGTAGTGACCGGTTTCCGCATCAATACCTGGGGTGGTCAGCAGCAGCTTGCAGGGATCGACAAAATATTGCTCGCGGGCATAGCCTTCAAACCCATGCCATTTCGCGCCTGGCTCAAAGCTGAAGAAACGACGCTCGCTGGCGATGGTCGATGTCGGGTGATCCTGCCACGGACGCCCTGCCACCACGGGTGGAATAAAGGGTTTGATCATATGGCAGTTCGCAATGATCGCCTTACGCGCCTCAATGCCCAGCTCCACGCACTCCGCCCAGAGCCTGCGGCCACTTTCGCCTTCATGAATTTTTGCATTCACATCAAGCGCCGCGAACAGCGGATAAAACGGGCTGGTCGAGGCGTGCAGCATAAACGCGTTGTTAAGCCGCTTGTGCGGGCAGAAACGCGCCTGGCCACGAATATGGTTGTCTTTTTTATGGATCTGCGAGGTTTGCGAGAACCCGGCCTGCTGCTTGTGCACAGACTGGGTCACGAAAATACCCGGATCGTTCTCGTTGAGTTCCAGCAACAGCGGAGATGTTTCCGCCATCATCGGGATAAATTGCTCATAACCTACCCAGGCGGAATCAAACAGGATGTAGTCGCACAGATGTCCTATCTTGTCGATTACCTGACGGGCGTTATAGATAGTGCCGTCGTAGGTGCCAAGCTGAATGATTGCCAGGCGGAACGGCCGTGCCTCGTCGGCCTTTTCCGGCGCCGCCTCACGGATTAGCTCCCGCAGATATCCATCATCAAAGCAGTGCTCATCAATACCGCCAATAAAGCCGAACGGGTTACGCGCTGCTTCGAGATACACCGGCGTAGCGCCGGCCTGGATCAGCGCACCGTGGTGGTTGGACTTATGGTTATTGCGATCGAACAGCACCAGGTCGCCACGGGTCAGCAGCGCGTTGGTGACCACCTTGTTGGCGGCAGATGTTCCGTTGAGCACGAAGTAGGTTTTATCCGCATTAAAGACTTTTGCCGCGAACTTTTGCGCGTGCTTGGCAGAACCTTCGTGAATTAACAGATCGCCGAGTTTCACATCGGCATTGCACATATCGGCGCGAAACACATTCTCACCGAAGAAATCATAGAACTGCCGTCCCGCAGGGTGTTTTTTGAAAAACGCACCATGCTGATGCCCAGGGCAGGCAAACGTGCTGTTCCCCATCGCCACATACTGACTCAGGGTGTCAAAAAACGGCGGCAGCAGATCCTCTTCATAACGGCAGGAAGCCGTTTCCAGTTCCAGAAACTCCTGCGCTTTACCGGCGATAACTGCCGTCACGCCCTCAGGAACATCCGTTGGCTCTTGTGAGAACATAAACACCGGTAAGTGGAAGCCGGTACGCTTCAGTAACGCAAGGATGCCGCTGCAACTCTCAGCGACCGTAATGACGACTGCCGCCACGTCGGTAAAATCGGTATTGTCCAGCGTCACCTTTTCGCGGTGAGTAGACACGGTGGACACCAGCTCGCGGCTGACGGCAATTTTCATTGATTTCATAAGCACAAATACCCGTTTCAGGGGAGAAAAGGCCCCGGACAGGGTAAATACCCTGCCCAACGAATGTGTCTGATCGGAATCAGCTCCGACCGCCAGACATCAGTAAAATCAGAACGCGTCTGGTTTTACTGTTGTCCTGCAGTGAGCCAGCGTTACCCTCACCGCACGGTGAGACAAGAGTAGAATAGCGTGATACGGACAGGCATTCGCGCAGCGGTAAGCAGTGTCAACATTGGCGGCTCCGTATCAGAAGAGGAGAAAATTCGCGCAATCATGTCACCTTTTATTTTAGGGTGCAAGAAGGAATCATTATGCACTTAATCATCCAAAGCTAAGCCTTTAACACCGAGTCCGTGCAATAATAATGCAATATCAATGATTAAATAACAGGAGCTTACTGTGGTTATCGGTCCTTTTATTAATGCAGGTGCCGTCTTACTGGGCGGTGTACTTGGCGCCGTATTAAGCCAGCGGTTACCGGAGCGTATTCGCTCCTCCATGCCTTCTATTTTCGGCCTTGCATCGTTAGGTATCGGTATCCTGCTGGTCATTAAATGTGCCAACCTGCCGGTGATGGTGCTCGCGACCCTGCTCGGCGCGCTAATAGGCGAGTTTTGCTATCTGGAAAAAGGGATCAACAACGCGGTAAGTAAAGCGAAGAACCTGATTACGCGCCCGGGCAAAGCGAAGCACGGCAATCACGAGTCGTTTATTCAAAACTATGTCGCCATCATTATTCTGTTTTGCGCCAGCGGCACGGGGATATTCGGCTCGATGCAGGAAGGGATGACAGGTGACCCCAGTATATTGATTGCTAAAGCCTTTCTGGATTTCTTTACCGCCACTATTTTTGCCACCACGCTTGGCATAGCGGTAGCCGCGATTTGCGTGCCGATGCTGCTTATCCAGCTGGCGCTGGCAACCTGCGCGACGCTTATTCTGCCGCTGACCACTCCGGCAATGATGGCAGATTTTACCGCCGTGGGCGGTTTGCTGCTGCTGGCAACCGGGTTGCGCATCTGCGGGATTAAGATGTTCGCAGTAGTAAATATGCTGCCTGCCCTGCTGATAGCAATGCCGCTTTCTGCGCTCTGGACACACTTTTTCGCCTGAGATGGCCACAAACTGGCGAGAGAGTGTGCAGTCTGTAACGAAAACAACAAATTTCGTTGACGCCAGAATGTGGATCGGGTTTAATGCGCCCCGTTGCCCGGATAGCTCAGTCGGTAGAGCAGGGGATTGAAAATCCCCGTGTCCTTGGTTCGATTCCGAGTCCGGGCACCACTATTCAGAAAAACCAGCCTTAGGGCTGGTTTTTTGCTTTCTGGGAAAATGGCCCATCCAGCAAAGGGACTCTCCCTTCAAACAATCTCCTGCGCTTATACTTTTACTTCAGCCCAATTTCACTCAGGAAAATTTTGGCTAGTTATTTACTACCCGCCCCCTGAAGAAATACCGTTATTACATCTGTTCAACGCACTACCCCAAGTGAATATTCCACATTAATAACACAATCAGATAATTGTATTTTTCGTCTTTTCAATTAGCACCCAGGCAATGGATTCTTCAGTAATTGCGGCCAAATTGCCGCCCAGTCGGCACTGTGTGTCATTCCACTGACAACCTCCACACGAATGCAATTTCCCCCGACTACCTGCTGGAAACGCCTTGCAACATCAACAGGAACCGTTTTATCCGCATCCCCGCTGTAATGGATTTGCGGCAATGTACGCAGTTCGGCAGCACGATCAATTGCACTGATGGCATTCGGCATTGGGGTAACATTATGCAAGGTATTCACCCATGCAACGTCGAGGTTCCCTGCAACAGTACGTAATGACCGAACATCTTTACGACGAGCAGCGAGTAGCGCCGCGATGTTCCCGCCACCGGAATACCCCACCATATCGAGTTTCACCCCAGGATAGCGGCTGGCAAATACTTCCAGCGCCTCATTCATGGTATCAATCACAACCGCCGAAAAACGATCGTTGGTCCACCAGTTCACCTGACAAGTTGCTGGCAACGGGGGCCCGATAAACTGGCAAGGTCTGGCGAGATACAGCACATTCTGCCCCGGATCGGCGGCAGCCAGCTTCAGCCCTGTTGGCTGATGAGGTGTAGGATCATCAGAGGGTTGAGTACGGCTTTTCCAGGCAAATCCATCACCTTCGATGTAAACACGTATTGAGTTCACAGGCGGAGTGAATCGGCCCCATGTCGCTATCACGAAAGAACGTGTCGGTATGTTTTCACTGTTCAGACCAGCGGTACTGGCGATCCGGGTTGCTTCGGTTCGGGAATCTACCGAAACACAGCCTGCAATTAAAAAAGATAAGCTAATCAGTATGCCAGCTAATAATGCCTTGCTTTTTATTTGCATACCACTCCGTCACCTTAAGTTAAATTAATATCAACACTAAAAATATGGTCTTATTTCAATATGAAATAATTAAACAAACCTTATTGTTTTCTGCAACAAATTGTATATTCTTCGCCGCAACAATATCGGATTAATCCGAATAACATTGCACCTGCAACTACACATATCGCAACTTTGTGGCGGCTCATCATGGAAAAAAAACAACTCAGCCAGCTGATTTCTCTGCTGGTTGCCTCTACGGCAGCACAAGGGTTATTAGTTAATCCTGTTTTTGCGCTTCCAGGTATTATTACTATCGACTCAGCACAAAGTAGCTTGCAGGTTGCAGGCACTATTCCTGAGGTACATATCACCAACACCGGTTCGCTGACAGGTAGCCCTACAACAGCATTTACCTTAAGTCAGGGTGGGACACTCACCTCACTGACCAATGACGGCACCATTAGTGATTTTAACGATAATATCCCGGATTCCGTCTACAGTAGCATCGTTCAGATTGATGGTACAATTGACACATTAACCAATAACGGTTTTATTACCAGTACCGATCCCTTTAATTATGGCGATATCGTTACAATCGGTACTTCGGGTTCAGTTGATACTTTTATCAACAATGGAACCATCCAGAACAATCCAAATAGTTATAATTTCGGCATGATGAATGCTGGCACTATCGACAACATGGGTTATGTTCATCAACTGACTAATACCACTAATGCCGTCATTAGTGGTTATATTGGCATTTATAACCAGGGCACTATCGATAATATCACCAACAACGGTCTTATTATCTCAAACAACTCCAGCTTTATGCCTATGCCCGGCCAGAATGGCGCAATTAATAATTATGGCACCATCGGTACACTGTATAATTCCGGGACCCTCAGCAATGGTAACCTGGGTTTCTTAGATTCTGGTGCCGTCATTAACTGGGGTACCATCCATAATATCATTAACGACAATGTCATTAGTGGTAATACTTTTGGTATTTCCAACTATGGTTCTATTGACACCATTGAAAACAATGGACAGATCAGTTCCAGCAGTTCCGGGATTTATGCCAACACGTCCAGCACCGAAGTCGTCAGTAGCATTATTAACAATGGTACTATCTCCGGGAGTTACTCAGGTATTTACCTCTCAAGCTACAGTAGCCTGAACCCTGAAACGAGCATTGTTAACAACGGTACGTTAACCGGCTCGGGTTATGCGCTTAATATCTATAACGATACTAACGCGAGCTCCAGCGTCACCCTGACCAACAGCGGGTTAGTTTCCGGTGACATTTACTCCAACGGCTCGATGCCATTAGTCATCAATGGCGGGACGGGAACAACAGGCACATTAACCGGGCTGACGGGCATCGGTAATATCAGTGCTACCCGTTCCGACGTAGTCTTTGGCACAGGTTCACTGCTGCTGAATGATAATGTTAACGTTTCAACCAGCAGAGTGCTCAACGATGCAGCCTCGTTGCAGGTTAACAATAACATCAGCATTACAGGCGACTATCACCAGAATGCAGCTGCAACGCTGATCTCCGGGATTTCCGACCTGGTCGCCGCAGATGGCAATAGCCAGAGCGATTTCGGCTATGGACGTTTGAACGTGAGCGGGAACGCCACGATCGATGCGGGCTCCAGCGTGAACCTGCTGCGCACCGGCAACACATACAACTTCGCCGAAGGGCAACGCTACGTGGTGGTTTCTGCTGCCGGTGCAAGCACTAATTTCAACGCAGATCAGCTGAACTACAAAGCTGTAGGTTACGCCGGGGCAGTGACAGGAACAGTGGTTGATGACGGTTCAAATAAAGCACTGGTCTTAACCGTAGGTGCTGAACCAGTGGTTACGCCTCCGCCGGTGATTACACCTCCGGTTGTGACACCACCTGTTATCACGCCTCCACCTGTAGTGACACCTCCGGTTGTGACCCCGCCAGTGGTCACCCCGCCAGTGGTGACACCTCCGGTTGTGACCCCGCCTGTGGTCACCCCGCCAGTGGTCACGCCGCCGGTTGTGACGCCACCTGTGGTCACCCCGCCAGTGGTCACGCCTCCGGTTATCACGCCTCCAGTGGTCACGCCTCCGGTCGTTACCCCGGAACCAACCCGACCTGGACTTGCGACCATGCCTGGCGCGAAAGCCGCACTGGGTGGCCTGGCGAATTACACCGGTATTGCCTCCCCGCAGCTACTTGACCTCTACAACGCTTCACTGGCGATCGAAGGCAAGCGGGAAGCTAACCGTGTTGGTGAGAGCCTGTCATCTGCACAAAACCTCAACACCAGCTCCGCGGCAACGGTTGCTACGTCAACGGCGCAGGCTGTGGTCGGGGCGCATATTGATGCTGTGCGTAACCCGAGCAGCGCCGGAACCAGCGGTGTTGCAACCGGTGACGACTACGAAAGTAACTGGATTGTCTGGGGGCAGCCGTTTGGTGGGTACGCTCGCCAGGACAGCACCGCAGATGTGAGTGGCTACACGGCGAAATTTGGCGGCTTGATCCTCGGTGCGGATCGTTCGCTGGGTGACGACTGGCGTCTGGGCGCAGCACTGAACTACAGCAACACCTCTGTTCGCGGTAAAGATAACCTGAGCGGCAACACCTCTACCGCCGACAACTACGGGATCATTGGCTATGCAGGATATACGGGTCAGCCGTGGTATCTGAACCTGTCTGCGGGTCTGAACCGTCAGAATTACAGTTCCGTTCGTCGTGCTGAATTTACCGGCTTCTCCGGCTCTGCCGACGGTAAATTTAACGGTCAGTCCATTACCCTACAGACCGAGTTAGGCTATCCGTTCACGCTACCAACAAATGTGGTACTGACACCACTTGCCAGCCTGACTTACGGCTACCAGCACGTTGATGGCTACAAAGAAACGGGCGGCAATGGTATGGCGCTGGACGTAAGCAGCAGCCACACGCAGTCTGTCGTCAGCGAAATCGGCACTCGTGTTGAGAAAACCTTCGCCACCAGCGTGGGTAACCTCACACCGTTCGCTCAGGTTACCTGGCTGCACCAGTACGATACAAGTCAGGCCAGCAGTCATGCATCGTATGCCGCAGATACCGTGGGTGAAACGGGCTTTATGTCTAAAGGTACTGCCCCGGTGGAAGATATGGCTGGCGTGGCCATCGGCAGCACGCTGTATAGCGAAGATAACCTGAACCTGGATGCTCGCTACGATCTGCAAGCGGGTGACCGTTACCAGGCGCACACCTTCAGCCTGCGTGTACGCAAGATGTTCTAATCGTGACTGTAAAACGGGGCCACTAATGGCCCCGTTTTTTTATCCTCAACGTAGCACAACCCACTTCCACCCCACGCCCATCGTCACCAGTACAATCGTCACCACCGCCGCCACATGCAGCAAAAAATCCACCGGATGCACCTCTACGGGATGACAAAACGAAAGCAACGTTAACGCCATACAGGCAACGCCCGCTCCCGCCACTGCAAGCGTTCGCAGCGGATACAGCGCCCGGGTTCGGCGCAAATAACCGATTACCAGCACCATCATCGGCGCGCTCACCGCCATCATAAAGACATAACAGTTCACCTCATCAGGATGATGGGCCTGCGTATTCGTCTGGCCGAGACTTAACCCCACGCTGCCCAGCCAGAGCACCCCCAGCGGCACAAACCATCGCCAGCTCAAGGGTTTTCGCCCGGCGATGCTGAGCAAAAACGCGTTACGAATAGCCAGCGTGCCGGTAATAAACACCAGGATTAACTGAAGCACAGCTAACGCCGCGCCGGGCTGTGTCCAGTCGGTGGCGATACGCTGAAACATCAGGCTACTCAAGGCACCGCAGGGCAGCGCCATCATCAGCCAGGCAATGACTCTCCTGCTGTTTGTCCAGGGACGATAGACAGGCTTCGCGTCCCGGCTCAACTGTTCAATTAACACCTCATGACTGCCCATGATTCGCTCCCATACGGCGAAGATTGGTTAATGCCCTGTGAAGTAATGATTTCACGGCTGCAATGCTCAGATTATGGCGCGCAGCGGCCTCCGCAAGGCTCATCTCCTGCAAATGGATATGTTCAACAATTTGCCGCTGTCGCGACGGAAGCTGGTCTAATATCCGCGCCAGCTGTTCTTCATTTTCCCGATGTTCCGGATTTTCTACCGTGGCACCGTCATACGCCCTTTCGTCATCCGTTTCTCGTTGCTGATAACGCCCACGGCGGCGCAACGCGTCAACAGCACGCGCCTGCACGATGGCCATCAGCCAGGGTAGAAACGCAAACGCCGGGTCGTAGGTGTGGCGAACCCGATGCACCGTCAGCAGGACATCCTGGATGACATCGTCAACCAGTGCGCTATCGGCAACCTGCTTACGAACCAGCACCCGGATGGCCGGGACGATGGCCCGCAGCAGTTGCGTATAGGCTTCGCGATCCCCCGCCTGGGCGGAGGCCATTAGCGCGGGCCAGCGCTCACGCGGGGCGAGATCGTTATCCATAGTCCGCCACGATATTGTTACCTCATGCTTTTTTACCGGATGCCTGATTCAGGGCATTCACCACAATCGACGGCGTAAGCACCTGCGGCAGCACTTTCGGTGCGCTGCCATCCGCCGGGTAGACCACATACAACGGCAGCCCGCCCTGCCCAAACGCATTCATAGCATCGTCGATATCAGCATTAAATTTAGTTGAATCGGCGACCATATAGACAGTTCCGGTGCGGGAAATCGCCTGTTTCACCGCCTGGGTGGATAACGATGTGCGATCGTTTACCTGGCAGGTAATACACCAGGATGCGGTGAAGTTGACGAAAATGGCTTTGCCGTGACCGCGCATTTCCGCCACAGTATGTGGCGACCATTTCACCTCGGTAATGTTATCCGCAAGCGGGCTTTCCGGCTGGGCAGTTTGCGTGTGCATAACGCCCGGCAACGGCGTTATCGCCGCCAGAAACAACACCACCGTCACCGCCAGTAGCACTTTATAGCTGTGTCCGGTAAAGCGCCTGCGCTGGGCAATACCGTACAGCCACGCGGTAAAACTCACCACCACGGCACAGGCCAGCATCGCCGCCAGCGCGGTGGTTCCCGCCTGCTGCGCCAGCACCCAGACGAGCCAGGCAAAAGCGCCAAACATGGGAAAAGCGAGGCCGCGCTTGAGGATATCCATCCAGGCTCCCGGGCGCGGTAAGCGTTTTGCCATCCCCGGAAAGAGCGAAATCGCGGTAAATGGCGCAGCAAACCCAAGCGCCAGCGCCAGAAAAATGGCCAGCGCCACGACAGGCGGCTGAACCAGCGCGTAACCCACGGCCCCCGCCATAAACGGTGCCGAGCAGGGGGTAGCCACCACAATACCCAGTGCGCCAGTTAAGGCTGAACGCACAAACGCACCGCGCCCTTCGGCGTTGATTTCCCCTGCCCGCTGAAGCGACAACCCGACTTCAAACACCCCCAGCAGGTTCAGCGCCGCCCCCAGAATGATCAACGCCAGCGCAGCAATCACCAGCGGTGACTGGAGCTGGAATCCCCAGCCCACCGCCGTTCCTCCGGCGCGCAGTGCCAGCAGCACGGCCGCCAGCGCCATCATGGTAAATATAACGCCAAGCAAAAAGCCCAGTCCTTCCGTACGGGCGCTCGCGCTGTTGCCCTGATGACGTAAAAGCCCCAGCGCCTTCAGCGAAATCACCGGAAAGACGCACGGCATAAAGTTGAGAATAATGCCGCCCGCGAAGGCGGCCAGAATAGCCGTTAGCATAGAAAACCCCGGAGGCTAAGTTACGAGTGCGATTGCGCGTATTTTTTCACGGCATCCATCGTTTTCTGGATATGTTCATCAGGGTTACGGTCGGTGTAACTCAGCAGGATCTTGCCGTCCGGGGCGATAACGTACGAGGTACGGTCAGACAGAGTTTTGCCATTCATCTGCATCAGCGTTTTATACTCTGCCGCCACTTTTGCCCCTGGGTCGGCCGCCACCGCAAATTTGTCGCGACACTCCAGTTTCGAGAACTCATCCACCTGGTCGACATTTCCGGCGGTCACTCCCACCACGGTTGCCCCGAGTTTTTTAAAGTCATCCGTTGCTTCGGCAAAGGCGTGGGCTTCCAGCGTACAGCCCTTTGTAAATGCCGCCGGGAAGAAATAGAGCACCACCGGCCCTTTCTGTAGCGCCTGCTGCAACGAGAAGGTCAGCGGTTTACCGCCCAGCGCCCCTTGCAGGCTAAAGTCCGGGGCTTTATCCCCCACTTCCAGCGCAGCATGTGCGCTCATGGCAAAAAGAGAAAAGCTCAGTACAGCGGCGGCAGACAACGTTTTCAACGGTTTCATGGTCAGCTCCATCAGGAAAAATGTATTACCTGAAGAGTAGTTCGCTAATGATGTCGAAAAGGTTTCGCTGGCCACGAAAATTTATTCATTTAGTGGGGATGGCGCGCAAGAAGGGAGACATACCGCTCCGGGGAAACAATCCCGCGGAGCGGTTAGCATTACTTATTCTTCTCGACAATTAACGGCTCAATGTCGCTCTCTTTTTTCACCACCAGCGTATCGTCCCCGCGCAAACAGGTGCCGCCATAGTTCCCGCCCACGGTAAAGGTACACACCTGAATATACTTGCCATCGACTTTTGGCAGGCACCACAGCTGCTGGTAGATATTTTTACGGTCAGCAAACTTGCCGCTGGATTTGTCCAGCAGTTCATCCTGCGGGCTTATCAGGTCGATGTTGCTGCCGCAGCGCCCGGCAATCGGTTTAGCGGCATAGCCAGTCTGTTTCAGCAGGGCGTTCACCTCAAAATCGGTATCCAGCAGGTAACGGTGGTTCGGGAAGAGCTGCCACAGCACCGGCAGGATCGCCTTGTTGCCAGGAATAACCGTCCACAGCGGTTCAAACACCAGCACTTCCGGGCGCAGCAGCACATCGATCAGGCGCACTTCACCTTCAGGATGCCCGGTGCGGATCGGCACCGCAGCGTATTCAGTTTCGCTCACTTCACGGATTTGCTCAATCGCCGTTTCCCAGGCCCAGGTTTTCCACACGCAGTTCACGTGGCGACCTTCATTGTCGACCAGTTGCCCGGCGCTGTCCCAGCTTAGCGCACCAAGTCCGTGCAGGATCCGGGTTTCAAACCCGGCCTGAATGAGCGAGCGCTGGATAAACAGGGCGTGATAATCCTCTTCGATATCGTTGTCCTGCATGATGTGAACAAACGGTCGGGCGTGGCTGTGTTTCCACGCGCCAGTAAGTTCTTCCAGTAGCCCTTCAGCCGGGTTGTGGCCATTCCCGCGATAGCCATTTTTCACCCACTCTTCAAGGATCAACCCGCCCTCGGTGTGGCAGGAAGCGGAATCGGCGTTGTACTCGTACACCTTCAGCCCACGCTCATCCATACAGAAATCCATACGACCGGTGATCATATGGTGACGACGCCATTGCCAGGAAAGACGCAGACGCGGCCAGAGGATTTTCGGGATGTCGAAAAGCGCCAGTAAGTTATCGTCTTTCAGCACCTTGTCGGTGGCGTGCAGGTACATCAGATGCAGTTCGTTGGTGGCTTTGATAAGTTCCTGCTCGGCGCTTTCAGTAATGGTGAAATACTGGCAGGGATCTTTATTGATAAAGTGACCGTTCGCCTGCACGTAGGCCTTCTGAAGGGCATCGTCTTCGTTGAGCCATTTCCCGTCGAACTGACGTTTGTTTTTCAGCCGCGCACCGCTGATTTTAAGCAACTCGCCGTCGATTTCCGGCTGCGGCAGGCTGTGTTCGGTGTCATCGGTCTGGATCATCCAGCCGAGGATCTCGGTGTCGTTGAAGGTGTCATGAAGGGTGTAACACCCGTTCTCAACGCTCAGACGCAGTTCACGCGTCCACTGCTGCCCTAACGGGAGCGGGGAGTGAATAACGTTCTGCTCCGCAATGCGGATCTTATCATCCAGCAGCTGGGTAATAACGGCAACGTGCCCGGTTTCATGGAACTCGCCGCCCTTTTGCCAGATAAGCAACGCCCCGGCCTGCGGCGCGCGTTTTGAGCCATTGGCAAAAGCCTGCAAGGGCAAGATGTTATCGTTCACCACTTCGCGCAAAAAGCGCAGAGAGAAAATCTCCCACGCCATGCCGACATCGGTAAAAATCACACCGTAGTTGAGGAACAGGAAACGGCGGGCGAACTCAACACACTGCCACTTGTGGCCCATGTATTCGTTGCTGATATAGCTTCTGAAATCCGCGTCTTCAGGGTAGTTACGTGGATCGAGGCTGCCGTAATTTGAAGAGTAAATCGCCACGCCACCCGGCGCATAACCTAACAACGTCCCGAACGGAGCGTCACTGCTTAACTTTCCTTTACGCATGTATCCAACCTAAAACAGGCAGGCGGCAATTTTTTGAAGGGTTGTCGTCGTCTGCACGTTGTAATTAACCTGACAGAGGTGGATTTATCATACACCTGCGTGGCAAATTATTCGTCGCGACAATAACTAAAAAATTCACAACATCAGGAGTCAACATGAGCTTACAAGCGCAACCGCTTGAATGGGGTCACGGCCCACACACTTTCGAAGTGTTCCTGGAACCAACCTGCCCTTTCTCGGTTAAAACATTCAACAAGTTAAACGCGTTCCTGGAACAGGCGGGTGCAGATAAGGTGACGGTCAAAATCCGTTTACAGTCTCAGCCGTGGCATCTGTTTTCCGGCGTGATTGTGCGCTGCATTCTGGCGGCGTCCACATTGCCGGATGGCAAAGCCGCAGCGCACAAGGTGATGCAGGCCGTGGCCGATCATCGCGAAGAGTTTGAGTTTACCGACCACTGTAGCGGCCCGAATATGCAGGCGACGCCAGAAGAGATCGTCGCGCGCATTGAACGTTACAGCGGGGTACAGGTTGCAGAGGCGTTTGCCCGCCCGGAATTGCAAACCGAGATTAAGTGGCACTGTAAATATGCGCGCCAGAACGGTATTCACGTCTCCCCGACGTTTATGGTCAATGGCCTGGTGCAGGCGGATTTGGGCAGTGGCGATGACGTAGAAGTGTGGGCGAAACGGGTTCTGGGATAGCGTTGTGCAGCCTGTCATGTCGGGTGGCGGCTGCGCCTTACCCGACCTACAAAACACGAAACCCTTTAGGTCGGGTAAGCGAAGCGCCACCCGACACGTTTAAGGCTCAAATCTTAAACAACCAGCACGCCGTAAAATGCCCTGGCGCTATCTCCTGCATCGCGGGCTCCTGCGCCTGACAAACCGGCATGGCATGTGGGCAACGGCTGCAAAACTTACAGCCCGGCAGCGTTGAGGTTGGCCCGGGAATTTCACCGCGCAAAGTCGCTTCTTCGAGGTTACGAATACGCGGGTCCGGCTGCGGCACCGCCGCCAGCAGTGCACGCGTGTAAGGATGCGCCGGATGCTGATACAGCTCGTTTGCGGGCGCAACCTCCACTAGCTTACCGAGATACATCACCCCGATACGGCTGGAAATATGGCGCACCATCGACAGGTCATGAGCGATAAACAGATAGGTCAGATCCAGCTCCTGCTGGAGATCCTGCAATATATTTACCACCTGCGCCTGCACTGATACATCCAGCGCCGACAGCGGCTCATCACACAGCACGAATTCCGGGCGCACGGACAACGCCCGTGCGATGCTGATACGCTGACGCTGCCCGCCACTGAACTCATGCGGGAACCGCTCAAGATGTTCCTTTTTAAGCCCGACCTTATACAGTAGTGTTTCAGTCCGCTCCCGCTGCTCTTCCCGGCTGTAGCCGTGGATCTGCATTGGCTCAGCCACCAGATGTTGCACCGTCATACCGGGGTTAAGCGACGAATACGGGTCCTGAAAAATCGCCTGCATTCTTTTACGCAGCGGCTTCAGCTCTTTTTCGCGGGCGTGGGCGATCTCTTGCCCGGCAAAATGGATCTCGCCCGATGTGATATCGAACAGGCGCAGGATGGCACGCCCGAGGGTCGATTTCCCGCAACCGGATTCCCCGACCAGGCCAAAGGTTTCACCACGCTGAATATCAAAGCTCACCCCGTCAACCGCTTTCACCGCCACGCCTTTGCGCAGCAGGCCGCCGTTAAGCTGATAATGTTTGCGCAGTTCCCGTACGCTCACTAAAGGCGAATGTTGCTCGCTCATGCCTGAACCTCCTTATTTGCCCATAACCAGCACGCGGCGCGATGGCCTTCTCCTGTGGTGTAAAACGCTGGCTGCCTTTCGCACTGGGGCATCCGTTTCGGACAACGTTCGGCAAACGGGCAGCCCGGGGGTGGGTTGAGCAAGCCTGGCGGCGAGCCTTCGATAGGCGAAAGGCGATGATTCACCTCGTCTGGGCGCGGCAGCGAGGCCAACAGCCCCTGGGTGTAAGGGTGCGCCGGACGATAGAAAATGTCCTCCACGCTCCCTTCTTCCATCACCAGCCCGCCGTACATCACCACCACGCGGCTACACACCTGCGCCACCACGCCGAGATCGTGAGTGACCAACAAAATGGCGGTCTGCGTTTTCTGTTGCAGGCTTTTCAGCAGACGCAGGATCTGCGCCTGAATGGTCACGTCCAGCGCGGTGGTGGGCTCGTCGGCAATCAGCAGTTTTGGGTTACAGGAGAGCGCTATCGCTATCATCACGCGCTGGCGCATCCCGCCGCTGAACTCGTGCGGATACTGGCTATAGCGGCGTTCAGCCTCGGCAATGCCGACCTGCTCCAGCATGTCAATCGCCGCAGCTTTTGCCGCTTTTTTTGACAAACCTTTGTTACGCACCAGGATCTCTGACATCTGTTTGCCGATGGTCAGCACCGGGTTCAGGGCCGTCATCGGATCCTGGAAAATCATCGCAATGTCGTTGCCACGAATGGCGCGCAGCTGCTCGGGGGTTTTCTGTGCCAGATCGTCGTTCTGAAAACGGATACTGCCACCGGTTATCCGCCCGTTGCTACCCAGAAGCTGAATGATCGACTTACAGGTGACGCTTTTGCCGCAGCCGGATTCACCGACGATGCCGACAAGTTCTCCAGGCTGAACCTGAAAGCTCACGCCGCGCACGGCATGAACATCGCCATCGCGCGTGTGAAAGGTGGTTTGCAGGTTATCGAGTTCTAATAAGTTACTCATCGCGGTTCGCTCCCGGCTCGAAGGCGGTACGGAACACATCGCCCAGCACGTTAAAACTGAACACCGTCAGCAGGATCAAAATGCCGGGGAACATCGCAAGCCATGAGGCTTCACCAATGTACGACTGCGCATTGTTAAGCATACTGCCCCAGGACGCTGCAGGTGCCTGGACGCCAAGCCCAAGGAAGCTGAGCGTCGATTCCATCAAAATGGCCGACGCGATGTTGAGCGTAGCCGCCACAATAATGGTCGGCAGTACGCCAGGAATAATATGGCGCACAATAATACGCAGCGGGTGTTCCCCGGATGCGCGAGCATAGAGCACATACTCGCGCTCTTTCACCGACAGGGTTTCCGCACGCACCAGCCGCGACATGCTCATCCACGTCAGCAGGCTGATGATAAGGATAATGTTATCCACTCCGGGCTTGAGGTAGGCGTTCACCACCAGCAGCAGGAAGAAGGCCGGAATAGCCATCAGGATATCGACGGCGCGCATCATCAGGTTATCGAGCCAGCCGCCAAAATAACCACTTACCGTGCCGACGACCGTGCCAATCAGCGTGGAAAAAACCATCGCCAGAAAACCGACCATCAGTGATATCTGCCCGCCATACAGCGCGCGGGTGAAGTAGTCACGCCCGTATTCGTCGGTGCCAAACCAGTGCGAGGCATCCGGGGGTAAGGTGCGGGCACCCAGCGCCATCTGGTCGGGATCGTAAGGACTCAGCCCTGCGCACAGGGCCGCGATGACGAAAATAAACAGAACAAATAATGAAAACTGCGCCGGACGATTGCGGCGCAACTGGTGACGAACCTGTTGCCAGCGTCTGCTCATCCGGGTTACCTCAGTGTACGAATGCGGGGATCGGCGAAGCGATAAAGCAGATCCGCTACCAGGTTGCCGAGGATCAGCATCATCGAAGAGAGCATGATGATTGCCATGATCAGCGGGTAATCCAGCGAGGTGATCGACTGGATCCCAAGCAGGCCCATTCCCGGCCAGGAGAAGACACTTTCTGTCACATACGCGCCTACCACCAGTTCACCAAACGACAGGCCAAACAGGGTTATCACCGGCAGCAGCACGTTTTTCAGCACATGGTGGAACAGAATACCGGAACGTGTCGCGCCGTAGGCGAGCTGGGTTTGCACGTAGTCGGCAGAAAGCTGTGAAATGGTATTCGAACGGATGTAACGCACGTAGCTGGAGAGGTTATAAAAGGTGAGCGCGATACACGGCAGCACGCCGTGGCGCAGGACATCCAGCCAGTTGTCGTCCATGCCGATGGTGCGCATTCCCATGCTGGGGAACCAGTTCAGCTGCACGGCAAAAACGGTAATGAGAAGAATACCAAACCAGAAAATCGGCACCGAAATACCGATATAGGCGAATAAGTTCAGCACGTGATCCAGCCAACGGTGCTTAAATGCCCCAGCCAGCAGTCCCAGCGGGATGGCCAGCACAATCGCCATCAGCAGCGAGGCGCCCATCAGCCCTAACGTTGCCGGAATGCGCTCGCCGATCATCTCCAGCACCGGGCGGTGGTAAATCAGCGAATAGCCCAGATCGCCCTGTAAAACGTTCTTCAGCCACAGCACATACTGCGTCACCAGAGGTTTATCCAGCCCCATACTCTGGCGAATACGCTCAATATCTTCCGGGGCCATACGTGGCGTAATGTACGCAGCAACCGGATCGCCGGGCGCGAGTTTGACCAGCAAAAAAGCCACCAGCGAAATAAAGAAAAGCATCGGCAGCAGTTGCAGCAGCCGACGCGTGAGTAATGTGTTCACGACATGCCCTTACACGACTTACCATACGAAAAACCCCGGCCAGGTGACCGGGGTAACTGCTTATTTTTGGTAGATTTTTGACAGATCCTGGAACAGATAAACCGGCTTCGGTTCCGCTTCCTGCGTGCCGCCAAAGCGTTTATCCACGGCAACGGTCGCGTTGGTGTAGGCAATCGGGTAGTAGGTCATGTCGTTTGCCACGGTCTGCTGAATTTGCTTGTAGATATCAGCACGTTTCGCGGCGTCGGTTTCCACTGCGCCTTTGTCCCACAGGGCATCAAACTGCGGATTTTTATAGTGGGCATAGTTGTAGGCTTCGTTGCTCATAAACAGCGATTTGTAGCCGTCCGGCTCTGAACCCATGATGTAACCACCCAGGTTCAGCTCCCACGCGGTGTTGTTCATATCCAGGCTGCGCTGGGACATGGCGTTGGAGTCCAGCGGCATCAGTTCGACGTTCACCCCAATGCCCTTCAGCGCCTGCTGAATGTACAGCGCCATGCTCTCCTGGGTTTTATTGGTGTTCACATACGCCAGATGCAGCTTCAGGTTTTCCGGCGCACCGGAGGCTTTCAGCAGATCTTTGGCTTTTTGCTGATCGAACTTGTACTGCTCTACGTCGTCAGTCTGATACAGCGTATCCGGCGTCAGGAACGAAGTTGCCGGTTTGGCGTAGTCCAGCGAGGTAAACGCGGTCTGGGTCAGCTCGTCTTTGTTGATGGCATAGGCAATGGCCTGACGCAGCTCTTTGCTTTTCATGACCGGCACGTTCTGGTTAAAGGTCATGTAAGCCAGACGCCCTTCCGGGTACACCACAAAATCAAATTTACCGGTGTTTTTCAGGCGGTTCACGTCCTGCGGGTCAACCATCTTGAGGTTGATTTCGCCGTTTTGCAGCGCCAGGTTGGCGGAGTTGCTGTCTTTGGCAAAACGGTAGGTCACGGAATCGAGCTTCGCTTTACCGTTCCAGTAATCGTCAAAACGGGTCAGGGCGAAATACTGCCCGGCGCGGTACTCTTTAAACTTGAACGGCCCGGAACCCACCGGCGCATCGTTTTTGGTGCTTTTTTCCAGATCGCCTTCATTCGCGAACACGTGCTGTGGGATTGGGTAGATCTGCACCAGGGTTCCGGTAAAGGCTGCGCTCACCTGCGGTAAGGTGAACTTCACGGTGCGATCGTCAACCTTGCTCACTTCTACGGGTTTGTCGCCGTAAGTGAACATGCTGCGGAAGAAGCTGTGCTGTTTGGCATCCAGCAGTTTATTGAAGGTGAATACCACGTCGTCCGCCGTCAGCGGCTGGCCGTCCTGCCATTTCAGATTGGGTTTTAAGGTCAGGGTGTAGCTCAGGTTATCGGCGGATGGCGTCAGGCTTTCTGCCAGTCCCCATTCAATTTTGCCGTTGTTGAAGCTATACAGCGGGGCATAAAGCGCCTGCATGATGGTTAAGGTGGTACGGTCGCTGGCATAGAGTGGGTTAACGGCTAACGGGTCACCGGAGGTAATACCGATAATCAGCGAGCCCCCCTCTTTTGGTGCGTCGCTTTTCGCTGCTGGCGCATTACTCGTCTCTTTATTTTTCGCATCATCACAGCCTGCCAGACCTAACGCGAGCGATACTACAACTGCGGATAACAGAAGCTTACGCATCTCACTAACTCCTTGCCTGATAAAGTATTTACTACTGATAATTTTCTTTATATGACAGCATCATATTCAGCTTTGCGGTAATACGCATTAACAATGAAAATGCGATTTTCGATTAAGCTTATAACGGTTTTGATATATATAAGCGCCAGAAGGAATAGCCGCGACTCTAATGCGCTCAGTTCGTTAAACCATTCACAAATCTCCTGCTACACTGCCTCAACACATCACTCAAAAGGCAGGCCAACATGTCAGACAACACTTATCAGCCACCGAAAGTGTGGGAATGGAAACAGAACAACGGCGGTGCGTTCGCCAACATCAACCGTCCGGTATCCGGTGCAACCCATGAAAAAACGCTGCCGGTAGGATCGCACCCGCTGCAGCTCTATTCCCTGGGGACACCGAACGGCCAGAAAGTCACTATCATGCTCGAAGAGCTGCTGGCGCTGGGCGTGACGGGTGCAGAGTATGATGCGTGGCTTATCCGCATCGGTGAGGGCGATCAGTTCTCCAGCGGCTTTGTGGACGTGAACCCGAACTCGAAAATACCGGCACTGCGTGACCACTCAACCACCCCGCCAACGCGCGTATTTGAATCCGGTAATATCTTGCTGTATCTCGCAGAGAAATTTGGTCACTTCCTGCCAAAAGATCCGGCGGGCCGGGTAGAAACCCTGAACTGGCTGTTCTGGTTACAAGGCTCTGCGCCGTTCCTCGGCGGTGGTTTTGGCCACTTCTACAACTATGCGCCTGTAAAGATTGAGTACGCGATTGACCGCTTCACCATGGAGTCAAAACGTCTGCTCGACGTGCTGGACAAACAGCTGGCGCGTAGCCGCTATGTGGCGGGAGAAGAGTACACCATTGCCGATATGGCTATCTGGCCGTGGTTCGGCAACGTGGTGCTCGGGAACGTGTATAACGCCGCAGAGTTCCTGGATGCGCAGCAGTACACCAACGTGCAACGTTGGGCAAAAGATGTGGCACACCGTCCGGCAGTGAAGCGCGGCCGCATGGTTAACCGCACCTTTGGCGAGCCGAGCGAACAGCTGCATGAACGCCATGCGGCAAGCGATTTTGATACGAATACCGAGGATAAGCGTCAGGGCTGATGCCCTCACCCTAACCCTCTCCCACGGGGAGAGGGAATAAAAAAGTAGGCCGGGTAAGCGCAGCGCCACCCGGCTGAATTACGCGCCGAACCCTGCCTGTTGCAGGATCATCTTCGCCTCTGCTGACACCAGATATTCCGCGAGCGCTCTGCCCTTCGGCGTCACCACCGCACACGCATACTCCGCGCGCGGGTTATACGCTGCGGGGATGTCGATAACCGTCAGCCCGTCGACTTCCCGCAATGTTGCGGCATAGCTGGCATAACCGATAAACACCTCCGCCTGGCCGCCATGAATAATCCACTCAGCCGCCAGTTTGCCCGTCGGAATCGGCGCGGAATTTCGCCCGCCCACCAGCGCTTTCGCCCGCATTCTTACCCCCTCACCTGCTTCGCCCATGCGGGTAAACAGCGCCTGGGTGTAATCCCCGGACGGATCGGTTCCCGCCGTAGAGGTCGCGATACGCACATCATCACGGGTAAGCAAAGTGAACCAGTCATCCCCCGCGCGCAGCACATCGCTGCGCACCGTCAGGCAAAGTTGATTGCTGGCAAAAGGCACCACCGATAACGCCTGCCCGGACGCGAATAACGCCTGCGGATGGGCAAGATTTGCCGAAGCAAACAGGTCGCACGACTCACCGGTTTCAATACGTTCCCGTAACAGCCCGGCCGGGCCGAACTGGGTTTCGACCGGTTCAGGAAAGTGCGCCATTAAATTCTGCCACACCACCCGCAGGCTGCCCGCTGCCAGCACGCGCATCAATCAATGCCCTGATACGTGGTGCGATAAAAACGCTGATACCAGTCGTTCGCGACCTTGCGCATATCCACGTCTTTAAACTTCTCCGGGTAGAGCTTTTTCGCCATCCACAGCTCGCCAATGCCCATTGCTTCCGGCATTGGGTAGCCCCAGGCTTTGGCGTAATCCGGCATCAGGTAAACGCGCTGATTTTTCACCGCGTCGATGGTCTGCCACTGCGCACCGGTTTTGATCTCGTTAACCACAGACGGGTAACGGTCCTGCACGAAGATCACCTGCGGGTTCCAGGCAATCACCTGCTCCATCGCCACGGTTTTAAAACCCTGAATGGTGGCCGCTGCCACGTTAACCGTGCCCGCGTGCGCCATCATCAGGCCGGTGTATTTCCCGGAGCCGTAGGTGGTGAGTTCCGGGTTAGCCATGTAAGCGCGAACACGTTTTTCCGCCGGGATATCTTTCAGGTGGTCGCTGACCATTTTGCGGCCATTGTCGGTCGCTGCAATCAGGGCTTTCGCTTCTGGCTGTTTATTAACTATTTCGCCAATCAGGGTGATCCCTTCTCGCAAACCCAGATCGTAAGCCTGTTCTTCATCTGCCATCGTTGGGTTCAGTTTGGCTTTTTCACCGGCAGCATCGTGGCGCAGGGAAATGGCGACCACCGGAATACCCAGGCTGCTGATCTTGTCGATCATCTCCTGCGGCGCGTAGTTAGTGACGAACACCACCTGCGGCTTCAGCGCCACCAGTTTTTCCGGGTCGACGTGGGTGAGGTCGCCAAGCGCGGCTTTCTGGTTCAGTTCTGGTGCCAGGCGCGCGTAGCCGTCGCCCAGTTGCTGTTTCCAGTTCGCCATCACACCGACGATTTTGTCCGTGGCGTTCATCTGCACCAGCAGGTTCAGGGTCTGGTGCTGGAGCACAACCACACGGTCAACTTCATCAGGAAGAGTGACGGTACGACCAATCTGGTCAGTTATCTGGCGGGATGCCTGGGATGATAACGGGAGTAAAATCAGTACGCTAAACGCGACTGCCTGCCAAAAGCGTTGTTTCATATAATCCTCACATTTTCGTTATGCAAAAGATTATACAGCGATAGTACATCAGAGTCGTGGTGTGCTTTGGGGGTAAGTAAACAAGCATTATTGGCCTACCAGGTATTCGGGCCGACTGACAGACTTCACGCCGATGTTTGATTTACGACTACAAGGAACCGTCATGAAATACCTGAAAACCACGCTTCTTCTCAGCACCCTTATCGTTTCTGCATCCACCATGGCGATGGATAAAACCGCCGCTGGTGCGGTAGCAGGCGCTGCTATTGGCGCCGTTGCAGGCAAAGATGTGAAGTCTACTGTGGGTGGCGCAGTCGTCGGTGCGGGTACAGGGGCGATGTTCAAAAACGGAGACAAAGGTAAAGCCGCGCGCAAGGGTGGTGCGGTAGGAGCTGCCGTGGGCGCGGGCGCTGCGGCCGTAACCGGTAAGAGTGTACTGAAAGGGGCAGCCGTGGGTGCTGGCTCTGGCGCGCTGATTGGTGAAGCCACGCACTAAAAACCTCGCCGGGCGGCACTACGTTTGCCCGGCCTACGAAGACATTCCCTTCAAATAAGATTAATGGTGATCATCATACTGATGTTCAATCACCATCCCTTCCGCCACGCTCGCCACATGGCGTGCACGCGGGTGATAAACCGGCGCAGGTGCGGCATAGGTGGTAGGTGCGGGCGCTGGCGCAACGACCACTGCCTGGGGGACCGTGGTCGATGACGGGACAATCACCACTTTATAGCCGCTCGGCACATCCACGGTGACGCTTTGCGCCATTGCCGAATTGGCCATGGCTAACCCGGCCAGGGCGGCCAGTAAAATAAAGAGATTTTTCATAGTAAATTATATTCCAGGTACAATTCAGAAATATAATTATGGCGAACCTTTCTTAAGACAATATTAATTTTCGTTCTTTGCAATGTGCAGAAAATGCCAAATTTATTGTTACATTAATAAATAGAAAAAATAGCACAGGCCGGGTAAGGCGCAGCCGCCACCCGGCAACTTACGGCGTTTTAATTAATCGCGATATTCCCTTCCAGCGTATTTATCCAGCGTGGTGCTTTCAGCGTATCGGCGAAATAACCCACCAGCTCGCAGAGCAAACTTTCCATAACCGCTGCCATCTCTGGTGGCAATGCCCGGCTTATCAACAACTGCGTTAATACCTGGCAATACTGCGCCAGCTGGTCACTTTCAGGCTCAAAAGCAGGCAGGCGCGACGGCAAATCGTCCACGATGAAATGCGGGATTAAGTGCGCCGGAACAGGCTCGTGCAGCGTGGGTTGCAACAGTGCGAGGCAGGCGGAGAGACGCCCGCAAAGCGCCAGTTTTTCGGTGATGTCGTCGCATTCCACCAGAGAATAAGCGTACTGCTCGCAGTTGTCCGCCAGCTCGGTGAAATCGGTGGTGTTGGCAAAGGGCGTGGTAAATAACGTGTGTGTCTGGGTTGGGATCGTAGCCATGATGGCAGCCTCCTGTAACGGTGTAAACATCTGCCATCGGAGAGGTCAATCTCACGGGTGGCAGAACCAGACGAGGTTGACCTTACCGGCGTTACAGGAAACCGGCGCGTCTTGCGACGCCCCCGCCCGGCCCGCCATTGAGGTGAAACCGTGCGCGCGACATAGTAATCCATGTCGCCTGTAACTTGTACCAGGAGGTCAATCCCGACGCCTGATTTTGCAGGCGCGGCAAAAAGATACTGCGATTAACACGAGGCGACAAGGGGCATTCCCGGAAGCCGCCTCGCAAAACAGATCAATACTTTATGTCCCGTGCTTTTTGTCGTCCGGCCTGTTTCATTTGCCGCTTGTCCTGACGGCAGTCGTGATTACTTTGGTTGTTGTTAACCACGCAGGTTTGCTTCATATGACGTGAGGCTTCGCGGGTATCCTGTCGGGTATCGCGCGCTTCACGTCGTTGTTGTCCCTGCTCGGTTGCGTTAACGGTAAAAGAGCACAGCATAATTAAGAGGAATGTAATGGCAGACACGGATCTGTTCATAGCAACACCTTTTAAAAGATGGGCAGAAAAAACATCGGAGATTGCCCAAGAATAGCACCTGCGGAGATAGCAAAAGGGCGAGTGAATCACCTTGCGCACCCTTAACGCAAATCAGCCTCTTTTTTCAACATCATATTTACAAGCACGTCTAAACTGGCAAAAATCATTCTTATTTCCCTAAGAATCGTCGCATGTCAGAACAGGCGCTAAAACAGCAGATCCAGAATCTGAAAAAGCATAACGCCAGGCTTGCAAGGCTGGCGCGTGACGCCCGCAGCAAACTCAGCGCCGCTCTCGACGGCACGGGTCTGTGTCTGTGGCAGCTCGACGTGCCTACGGGAAAACTGATTATTTATAATCGCCGCTGGGGTTCTATGCTCGGCTACCAGCCAAAAGAGCTGAGCGCACAGTTTGATGTCTGGCGCGAACATCTTCACCCTGAAGATAAACAGCAGGTACTGGACGCATTCTACGACCACCTGAACGGCAAAACGCCCTTCTACGAAGCGCTACACCGGATGCAACATAAAAACGGCACCATTACCTGGGTGCTGGACCGGGGTCGCGTCAGCGAATGGGACGACGAGGGTAATCCCATCAAGGTTACCGGCACCCACATCGACATGACCAAAGAAAAGCAGTACGAAGAACAGCTCGCACTACTTGCCAACCACGACCCGCTCACCGGGCTTGCCAACCGCCATGCGTTGATTCAGCATTTTGCCGAGCTAAAAGCCGCCGGTCCGCTGTGCGTGGCGTTTATCGATCTTGATGACTTTAAGACCGTGAACGACACCTTCGGCCACCGCAGCGGCGATGAACTCTTAATTCAACTCAGCCAGCGCCTGCGCGGAAGCTGCCCGGAAGGCACGATCGTCGGCCGACTGGGTGGGGATGAATTTGTGTTGCTGCTGCCCTTCCCGCTCTCCAGCTTGCTGGTCAACAGTGCGGCGCACACTTGCCTGCGGGCGGCGCTGATGCCGTTTGAACTCGATAACGGCGAAGCGCGGGTCGGCGCATCAATCGGGATTGATGAAGTACACGCGCAGGATGATTTTGTGAATGCGCTCAGACGCGCGGATCAGTCGATGTACCAGATTAAACACACCGGGAAAAATGGCGTGGCGATTGGCACAACGCTTATCTCTATCTCACGCACCGGAACCGACGCATGAAGGAAAGCAGACAGCAGAGCATCGTTAAGTTGCTGAGCAACAGCGACTGGCTCACCACTGACGCGCTTGCCGGTTATCTCGGCGTCAGTAAAGAGACGATCCGCCGCGATCTGAGTGGCCTGCAACAGCAGGGTAAGATCCTGCGCCACCACGGACGGGCGCGGCTGATCCACCCCGACAGTCGTGATAGCGGCGAGCCTTTTGGTGCGCGGCTCAAAAGCCATTACGCCGATAAAGCCGATATTGCCCGGCACGCGCTGGAATACATCAGTGAAGGAATGACGATTGCGCTGGATGCCAGCTCAACCTGTTTTCATCTGGCACGACAGCTGCCAGACCTGGAGCTGACTGTTTTTACCAACAGCCTGCCCATCTGCCATGAAATGGCCAGGCGCGAGAAAATCACGCTGGTCTGTTCGGGCGGAACACTGGAGCGCAAGTACCGTTGTTATGTCAACCCGGCGCTGGTTACCCAGCTCAAAGCGCTGGAGATAGACCTGTTTATCTTTTCCTGCGAAGGTGTGGATGAGCAGGGCATCATGTGGGACCCGGTTGCACACAACGCCGCGTTTAAAGCACAACTGTTAAGCCGCGCCAGCCAGTCTTTGCTACTGATAGACAAAAGTAAATTTCAGCGTTCGAGCGAAGTGAAAATCGGCCAGCTTTCACAGGTGACGCATGTCATCCAGGGCTGTCAGCCTACCAGACGATAGTCAGAGATAATTAAAGCCGCACAAGGCGGCCTTCGTGATGGGAATTTAGAACGAAACCCAGTCGTCCGGCGTCGCCGCAGGTTTAGCTCGTGCGGGAGTTTTGAGCGGGGCGGCAGCAGTCTGAGCTTGTGGCTCCTGGGCTGATAAGCGGAATTTCTGCACCGAACGTTGTAGATCTTCAGTCTGGCGCTCCAGCGCGGATGCCGCAGCGGAAACTTGTTCCACCAGCGAGGCGTTCTGCTGCGTCACGCCATCCATCTGGCTGATGGCCACGCCGACCTGCGAAATGCCTTTGCTCTGCTCTTCCGATGCAGACGCAATCTGCTTCATGATGGTGGTCACTTCGGTCACCGCACGCAGAATGGCTTCCATGGTTGTGCCGGTGTCATTAACCAGCTGCGCGCCCTGCTCCACGCGGTTGACGGAATCAGCGATCAGCCCTTCGATCTCTTTTGCTGCATTGGCACTGCGGCTTGCGAGGTTACGGACTTCTCCGGCAACAACTGCAAAACCACGCCCTTGCTCACCCGCACGCGCGGCTTCTACCGCGGCATTAAGCGCCAGGATGTTAGTCTGGAAAGCAATGCTGTTGATCACGTTGGTGATTTCCGCGATTTTCTTCGAGCTGTCAGAAATACCGCTCATGGTGGTGACAACATCGTCCACCAGCGAGCCACCACGGCTGGCCGTGGTTGAAGCCACATCCGCCAGCTGGCTGGCCTGACGTGCGCTTTCGGCATTCAGCTTCACCGTTGCGGTCAGCTGTTCCATGCTGGCTGCCGTCTCTTCCAGCGCGGCGGCCTGCTCTTCAGTACGTGACGAGAGATCGTTGTTCCCGCTGGAGATTTCCGTCGCGCCGCGCCAGATATTTTCACTGCCCGAGCGGATAGTGCTGACCGCTTCACGCAGGCTGTCCTGCATGGCGCTCAGCAGCGGAACCAGTTGCCCCACGCAGTTGCGGCCAAAAGGTTCAATCGGTTGGCTGAGGTCACCCTGCGCAATCTGGCGGAACTGCTGACGGATACGATCCAGCGGTTTGACCAGCATCGCCACCAGGTAGCGGTCGGTGAAGAGCAGGATCAGCAGGCCAATAATGGTAGCAGCGATAATCACGGTGCGGGTCATGGCTGTCAGGCCGTCGACCACCACACGGGTGGAGTCCAGACGGTCGCCCGCAGCTTTGTTAAAGCTCTCTGCGGCAGCACCAAACGCGCGGCTCAGCGGCGGAGTGATGTTGTTCGCCTGCTGGCGATAGCCGTCCAGTTGCCCCTGCTGCGCCTGCTGCATCTGCGGTGCAACACCCTGGTCGAGCAGCGCCTGCCAGGTGCTGATCACCTGAGAGGAAACCTGCTCATCCATTGGGCCTGGAGAGATAGCCTTCATCTGCTCCAGCTTTTTGCCCATGTTGTCCAGCGCCTGCTGTGCAGAGGCCAGGTCAGGGTTACCCCCGCTGGCTTTGACTTCCATCGCGCGGCTCAGGCGCGTAACAAAGCGGAAATACTGATCGTTGCCCTGGCTGAGCACCGTCATCTGTTGTACCAGCTGTCTGTCGACCTCGTTGCCATCCGACACCCGGGAGAGCGACCAGGTGCTGTAGAGGCCAACACCCGCCCACATTAAACAAAAGATCCCAAGTATCGTCAGCATGACGAAGCGGATCGTGAAATTACGAAGCATCTGCATAGAGTGTTCCTTGCCGTGAGGGTGAATTCGCCCAGAGGCGAGACTTACCCTCGTTATCGGCAGATGCTGCGGAAAATCTAACCTTTTATGATGATTTTGGGTGACGTTTTATTAATCAATTCAGGTACTTTTCAAACCAGCTTAACGTTCGCTTCCAGGCAAGCTCTGCTGCGGGTTCATCGTATCTTGGGGTGGAATCGTTGTGAAATCCGTGGTTTACGCCCGGATAGATGTACGCCTCGTAAACCTTATTATTCAATTTAAGCGCTGCTTCATAGGTAGGCCAGCCCTCATTAATATTTTTATCCAGCCCGGCATAATGCAGCAGCAGTGGCGCTTTTATTTTCGGAACATCTGCCGCTGCGGGCTGGCGTCCGTAAAACGGCACGGCGCAATCCAGCTCCGGGTAAGCCACCGCGGCGGCATTCGCCACACCTCCACCGTAGCAAAATCCGGTGATCCCCACTTTGCCGCTGGCATCCGGGTGCTTTCTCATAAATTCAACGGCGGCAAAGAAGTCGTTCATCAGCTTTGTCGGGTCAACCTTCTGCTGTAAAACCTTCCCTTCTTCGTCATTGCCCGGATAACCGCCCACCGAGCTTAAACCGTCTGGCGCAAGCGCAATGTACCCGGCTTTTGCAACCCGTCTTGCCACATCTTCGATATACGGATTAAGACCCCGGTTTTCGTGGACCACTACTACGGCAGGCACTTTTCCGTGGGCTTTAGCAGGCTTTACCAGATAGCCGCGCACTTCGCCGTGGCCGTTTGGCGAGGGGTAATGAATATATTCAGGCAGGATATCGGGATCGGTGAATTTGACCTGCTCTGCCAGCGCATAGTTGGGCTTGAGCATATTGAACAGGGCCAGCGCCGTCACGCCCCCCACGGCGTAGCGTGCCGCGAGATTCAGGAACTCGCGCTTGTTGATTTTACCGTGGGCGTAGTAGTCGTAATAGTCGAGCAATTCTTGTGGAAAATCTTTGGCGGTCAGGCGCGTCATCGCTTATCTCCATGAATTGTGATTTGATAAGCATAGAATGAAAACGTTGTTTCGAAAATTCATCGACAAGAAAGGAGACATCATGTCCTGGCACCCTTACTCCGGCCGCTATGAAAATATGCAGTACCGCTACTGCGGAAAAAGTGGCCTGCGCCTGCCTGCGCTGTCACTTGGTCTGTGGCACAGCTTTGGCCACGTTCAGGCACTCGATTCCCAGCGCGCGCTGTTGCGTAAAGCCTTCGACCTTGGCATTACCCATTTCGACCTTGCCAATAACTACGGCCCGCCTGCGGGCAGCGCCGAAGAGAATTTTGGTCGCCTGCTGCGCGACGATTTTGCCGCGTACCGCGACGAGCTGATTATCTCGACCAAAGCGGGCTACGACATGTGGCCCGGGCCATACGGTTCGGGTGGGTCGCGTAAGTATCTGCTGGCCAGCCTCGACCAGAGCCTGAAACGCATGGGCGTGGAGTATGTTGATATTTTCTATTCCCACCGCGTAGACGAAAACACGCCGATGGAAGAGACCGCCTCCGCGCTGGCGCAGGCGGTTCAGAGCGGTAAGGCGCTGTATGTGGGGATTTCGTCCTACTCAACAGAGCGCACGCAGAAAATGGCTGCGCTACTGCGCGAGTGGAAAATCCCGTTGCTTATCCACCAGCCGTCCTACAACCTGCTCAACCGTTGGGTGGATAAAACCGGGCTGCTGGATACCCTTGCGGAAAACGGCACCGGTTGTATCGCCTTTACGCCGCTGGCGCAGGGGTTGCTGACAGGGAAATACCTGAATGGCATTCCTGATGGCTCGCGGATGCAGCGTGAAGGTAAGAAAGTACGCGGCCTGACGGAGAAAATGCTGACGGAAGCCAACCTGAACAGCCTGCGTTTGCTGAACGAAATGGCCCATGCTCGCGGGCAATCAATGGCGCAAATGGCCCTGAGCTGGCTGCTGAAAGATGAGCGCGTAACGTCGGTGCTGATTGGCGCAAGCCGCCCGGAGCAGCTGGAAGAGAACGTCCAGGCGCTGAATAACCTGCACTTTACGGACGATGAGCTGAAGCGGATTGACCAGCATGTTGCGGATGGAGAGCTGAATCTGTGGCAGGCGTCGTCGGATAAGTAGAGTGGTCTGTTGCCCTCACCCTAACCCTCTCCCGGTGGGCTGAGGGTTCCCCAGTAATTTTTGTCTTTAATTCAGCGATGATATTACGCCATTGAATTAAGGGACTTACAGCGGTGTCATGGTCCGGCTGAAAATCGCCGAAGCGTTTACGGAAGGCCGGGGCGACGCGCATGGATGCGCGGCGAGGGCGGCTTTACAGGGACGTTTCATCCGCCCGTCCCCGATTAGCCTGGAGCAAACGCTGAGGACAAAATTGCCGGGAGCAATTTTGGACAGCGCTCGCGCTGGCCCCGAAGGGGTGAGCCCCATGGATGGGGCGAACAATTCGCGAAGCGACGATTTTCTTGCCGGGAGCCCGGGTCGCCAGGGTAGCGGCGGTGAGCTACCCTGGCACGTTCACCGGTATTGTCGTGACAGAGTAGCAAGGAACGTAAAGTGAACGGAATGACCACCTGAGCCGTATGTTCCCCCTCACCCCAGCCCTCTCCCCAAAAAGGAGAGGGAGCCGAACGTGCCCGGTTTTTTGTGGGGCTCCCTATTCTGATTTACTTCTTACTCAACTTATCCAGATACCCCATCACAAACGCTGACAGCACAAATGTCAGGTGGATAATCACATACCACATCAGCTTGTTATCCGGGATATTCTTCGCGTCCATAAACACGCGCAGCAGATGGATGGAAGAGATAGCCACAATCGAGGCGGCGACTTTGTTCTTCAGCGACGAGGCATCCATTTTGCCAAGCCAGCTCAGTTTTTCTTTATGCTCATCGATATCCAGCTGAGACACAAAGTTCTCATAGCCAGAGAACATCACCATTACCAGCAAGCCACCCACCAGCGTCATATCCACCAGTGACAGCAGCACCAGAATCAGATCGGACTCAGCAACGGAAAAAATGTTGGGTAAGACGTGAAAAATTTCCTGAAAAAACTTAATGCTCAGTGCGACCAGTGCCAGAGAAAGGCCGAAATAGACCGGTGCCAGTAACCAACGGGAGGCATACATTGCATTTTCAAAAAAGCGTTCCATAGAGTCCTTTGTGCAAAAAAATAAGCGCAGTATATCTTAACGGCGCTTACTCTTTGCAACAACTAACCAACAAAACACCTACACTTCATCCGGGTTTACTTCAGGGCGTGCATACTCAGGCCATACCAAAACAACCAGTTCCGGGTAGGCTTCCAGGCTGAACTCGCGAAAGCACTGCCGCAAATTTAAAACATCCAGATCGGAATACGACACCTTCTCGCCATTAAGACAACGCTTCTTGATATTGTCGTAATATTTATACACAGCGGAATTCAGGTCGCTGCAACGGCGCTGGGCTTCAAACAGCCCTGGCGTGTCATTAATTTGCGACATCTTCATGCGCTTTATTGTGGCATGAAGAAAATCGATATATTCGTGGTTAACTCGCCAGTACCAAACCGGAGTCACAGAGTTCATCAAAACGGAAAAATGATCCTCTCCTTCCTCTTTAGTCATCAGTTCAGGTTCAGGCGGTTCACTGGCGTCTTTCGACACTTTCGTTTTATTGAACTCTTGCATCAATAAAAGAACGCCAGCGGTCAGTAATAGTAATGTTATGACCGTAAAGAAAATACTGTTCATGGGTAGGCTCCATTTTTTTTGATTTTAAAATTGCCTCATGTTATTGTCAACGAATCTCACGCCTTTACCAACCCCACCCTGTTGAAATTAAAGGAAATTAAAAATGCTGCCCGACAATCTCGTCCCGGCTAAGTACCACATTGCGCCTGTGGAACAGCAACCGGTGGAAGCAGAAAAAGAGGCTAATTTCACTCAGGGAAAAAGAAAGCTCTCCGATTTTGAAGCAGACGTATTAATTGGTGTTTCCCGAACCGGGAAGTCTCGTAATATGTTGCTGGAAGAGCACGATCGTCATATAAAAGACCGGCTATTTCGCGTTGTTAAAATCGAAGCCTTTGTTCACCTTCTGGATGACTTGCAGGCCGAAGGTGAAATAGATGCCCAGACACTAAGTCAAATAATGGTCGAAAAAACAAAAGAAATAAATGAAGCCGGTAATAAAATTTGGCTTAATTTAATTACCCGCGAAAAAAACAACCCTATTTTTTATAACCTCGGGGATGATTAACGTGAAAGGTATTGAAGATAATAATGTTTATTTGACTTTAGATGACAAAAAAAGTGATGAGTTTATCTTAGAGCAAAATCTCGAGGCGTTGAGAAACACAAAAAATGTGGAAATGACGCGTATTACGCAAGATCTGGTTTCAATACCCGCCACGCTGGTGCGCCTGAAATGGCAAAACCGCCGCGAGATTTATGCGCTCCAGGTTAAAGAAGAAATTTACGGCGCAGTGATGAATGCGCTGATTGAGCAACGACCAGAGCTTAAAGAGAAGATCCTCGGGCGTCTGGAAGCCAACTACCAGTACCTGCTGGCCAGAGAAACGGCCACCCTACGTTTGACCCGCAAGCTCTCCGACGGCGAATACCGCACGTCGAATGTCACTTATGTCGCGCTGAATGAAGACGCGCTGGCATCCAAAACCAACGCGCCCGCTGACCCGCAAAGCTAATCAAATCTAAATACCGCTATCGCCTCTTTTAGCTGTCCGGTCTGCTGCTGCTGTTGCTCGGCAACCTGTATCGTCTGCGCGACATGCCGTACATTCTCCTGCACGCTGGCATCAATACTGGCAATACTGCCGTTCATCTGCGCGATGCTGGACCGTTGATCCTCACTCATCTGCGAAAGCTCCTCCAGCAGCGAGCGCAATCCGTCGATACTCTCGATAATCGATTTCATCGTCTGTCCGGCGTGCTCTACGTGCTCGACACCCTGCTGCGTGGTCGTCTGAGAGGTGGTCAGCAGCTGACGGATCTCTTTTGCCGCCCCTTCACTGCGCTGGGCTAACATACGAACCTCGGAGGCTACCACGGCGAACCCTTTCCCGTGTTCCCCTGCTCTTGCCGCCTCGACAGAAGCATTCAGCGACAGAATATTCGTCTGGAATGCGATTCCGTCAATCAGCTCAAGAATGGTGTAAATACGTTGGGACTCTTCGCGGATCTGATCCATGGCCGCGATGGCCCGGCGAACGTTCTCGCCACCCTGTTCTGCCACCTCACTGGCGCTAAGCGCCATCTCCCGCACCTGAATGGCCTTGTGGCTGGTCTGGGTCGCCACGTTACTGAGATGCTCCATTGCGCTGGCTGCCGTCGCAAGCGATGACGCCTGATGATCGGTTCGCTCTGAGAGCGCGCTGTTACGTTGTCGCAGCGCCCGGGAGGCCTCCAGCAGTTGCCCGATATTGGCGCTCACCTGCTCAAGCGTGGAACGCATTGTGCCGAGCGTCAGGCTAAAGGTGCGGGCGAAAGAGGAGTCAGCAGGTTCGCTATCAACGGCCAGCGTCAGATAGCCTGGCTCGCGGTTAATCACCCCCGCGAGCCTCGCTACCTCGCTGGCCGAGCGGGCATCCTGCTCCATACGTACCGCCAGCAGGAGAAGAATGGCCGTCTGTACCACTACAAACAGGCCGTGGAAGACCACCATATGAAAACCGGTGTGCATAAAGACCACCACGCCGTACAACCCATTTTCCTGGAGATAATTAAACACCAGATGGTGCAGCGCGATGACCGTAGCGCCCATCACCAGCGGACGCCAGTCACGCCAGGCCAGCAGTGCCGAAAGCAGGACAAAAACAGAGAAGTGGTACTCCGTCTCCCCTTCGCCAAGATGGATAAGCAGCGCGGAAAACGCCATCAGTACGAAAGCAAAGCTCAGGCGCAACAGCAGCGAGCCGGGGCAAAGCATCGCCAGCAGAGTTGAGAAACAGCTCAGCAGGGTACTGATAATCGCCCCCTGCGCCATATTGTCGTTCATATATCCCACGCACAGCGAAACGCCCCACATGGCCCAGATAAGCACCAGCATTAAGCGGTCAGCACGTTGTCGTATTGCAGATAAAGAGATGAGGTCGCGTTGAGGTGCGTGCGGGTGCAGCCATGTCGTCATCGCCATAGGGAGTCTCTTGCTGTGCAGGTGAAATAAGCCCTTCAAAAGAAGGTATTTTTTATTATCTGTTTTAAGCGTAGTGGGTATATCCCACGCTGCCATTTCAGCAAAAAGATATATTTTAATAACGCAGCCGAATACTGATATTTTCTTAACTATCAACAGATTATTAACTATGGCTTTATTGATAAATAAATGTGAAGAGTGGGGATATACAGCAGAAAAAAAGCTGGCTTTCGCCAGCTCTCTTTTATTTAACGGCGGCTTTTTCTTCGCCAACCAGGCCAATCTTCAGGTAACCCGCCTGATGCAGCGCGTCCATTACCTTCATCATGGTTTCGTAATCAACCGTTTTATCCGCACGGAAGAAGACGGTAGTGTCCTTCTTCCCGCCTGTAAGCTGCTCCAGTGCCGGGATAACTGATTCATCCGTCACCGGATCATTGCCCAGGAACATGGATTTATCGGCCTTCACCGACAGATAGATAGGCTTTTCCGGGCGCGGCTGCGGCTGGCTGGAAGAGGCCGGCAGATTCACCTTCACGTCAACCGTCGCCAGAGGCGCCGCCACCATGAAGATAATCAACAGAACCAGCATGACGTCGATAAACGGCGTCACGTTGATTTCGTGCATTTCGCCGTTATCGTCCAGATTTTCATTAAGACGCATTGCCATAGCTAATCAACCTGCACGCAGTTTCGACGCCGCGTGTACCGGTTTAACGGAGCTGGCGTTAAGGTCAAGGTCACGGCTTTGCAGCAGCAGAACCTGCGCTGCCACGTCGCCCAGAGTGGCTTTGTAGCTGCCAATCATACGCGCGAAGACGTTATAGATAACCACCGCAGGAATTGCCGCAACCAGACCGATTGCCGTTGCCAGCAGGGCTTCTGCGATACCAGGCGCCACAACCGCCAGGTTAGTGGTTTGCGTCTGGGCAATACCAATGAAGCTGTTCATGATGCCCCACACCGTACCGAACAGACCCACGAACGGGGAAATCGCACCGATAGTCGCCAGATAACCATTACCGCGGCCCATATGACGGCCAACAGCGGCAACACGACGCTCCAGGCGGAAGCCGGTACGTTCTTTAATGCCTTCGTTATCTTCACTGCCTGCGGAGAGTTCCAGCTCGTTCTGAGCTTCGTTCACTAACAGAGTGCTCAGGCTTTTGGCGTGGAAGGAAGAGGTCATATCAGAAGCCTGATCCAGAGAGCGGGCCTCTGCCAGCTGCTGCTGTTCGCGCTTGAGGCGACGCTTCTGCGAAATGAGCTCAACGCTCTTACTGAAGAAAATAGCCCAGGTGACAACGGACGCCAGAATCAGGCCGATCATCACAATCTTAACCACGATGTCAGCATGATGATACATGCCCCAGACGGAAAGATCCGTCTGCATCAAATTATTACCCACTCTGTATCTCCAGGACGCAAATCACAAAATCTGAGCGTAATAATATCAAAACGTCGTCGAATTGATAGTAGTTCTCATTACTATTTACATATTGCCGTAATTTTCGCTCACTTTCCTTGCGCTTACGCAGTAAAAATTTCTTATGCGTATTTTTCATAAAATTTTCTGCTTATTCGATAAGCATCCGGGTGCACATTTTTTCAATCGTGGTAGTCTGGACGTCCAGACGTATAAAAACAGGGTTGGCGAACATGACTAAGAAGCAGCTTGATACCACGCTTGTGCAGGCAGGACGCAGCAAGAAATACACACTGGGATCGGTGAACAGCGTGATTCAGCGGGCCTCCTCACTGGTATTTGATACCGTTGAGGACAAAAAAATCGCAACGCGTAACCGTGCCAAAGGCGGGCTGTTTTACGGTCGTCGCGGGACGCTGACCCATTTTTCACTCCAGGAAGCCATGTGCGAACTGGAAGGCGGCGCGGGCTGCGCACTGTTCCCGTGCGGGGCTGCGGCGGTTGCCAATACCATTCTGGCGTTTGTGGAACAGGGTGACCATATCCTGATGACTAACACCGCCTATGAACCAAGCCAGGATTTCTGCACCAAAATTCTCAGCAAGCTCGGCGTCACCACCGGCTGGTTTGATCCGCTGATTGGTGAAGGTATCGCCGAGCTTATTCAGCCAAACACGCGCATCGTGTTTCTGGAATCCCCGGGCTCTATCACCATGGAAGTGCATGACGTGCCCGCCATTGTGAAAGCCGTGCGCAGCAAAGCGCCGGAAGCCATCATCATGATCGACAACACCTGGGCGGCGGGCGTGCTGTTTAAGGCGCTGGATTTCGACATTGATATCTCTATTCAGGCAGCAACCAAATACCTGATTGGCCACTCCGATGGCATGATTGGCACCGCCGTGTCCAATGCCCGCTGCTGGGATCAACTGCGCGAAAATGCCTACCTGATGGGACAAATGGTTGATGCCGATACGGCCTACATGACCAGCCGCGGGATCCGTACGCTGGGCGTGCGCCTGCGTCAGCATCACGAGAGCAGCCTGAAAATCGCTGAATGGCTGGCGCAGCACCCGCAGGTTGAACGCGTGAACCATCCTGCCCTGCCGGGCAGCAAAGGTCATGAGTTCTGGCAACGTGACTTTACAGGCAGCAGCGGTTTGTTCTCATTCGTTCTTAAAAAACGGCTGAATAACGATGAGCTGGCGAGCTACCTGGATAATTTTACCCTCTTCAGCATGGCCTACTCCTGGGGCGGTTTTGAATCCCTGATCCTGCCAAACCAGCCAGAGCAGATAGCAGACCTGCGTCCGGGCGGCGAGGTGGACTTCAGCGGAACCCTGATCCGCCTGCATATCGGTTTAGAAAATGTGGACGATTTAATTGCGGATTTAGCGGCAGGGTTTGAGCGTATCGTGTAGAGTGCTGGCTGAAAATGTACCCCTGGACTCTTTTGTGAACACCGCCACCAGAAAAGTCTGCATTAGTTGCGCCCGCGATCAAACCCTGCGGGCGAATCAGGGTGTACAATAGCGCTATATCTGCTGTTCCACAGGAAAGTCCATGGCTGTTATTCAAGATATTATCGCGGCACTCTGGCAACACGATTTTGCCGCACTGGCGGACCCACATGTCGTGGGTGTTGTCTATTTCGTGATGTTCGCGACCCTGTTTCTGGAAAATGGATTACTGCCAGCCTCGTTTTTGCCCGGTGACAGCCTGCTTCTGCTGGCCGGCGCATTAATCGGAAAGGGTGTGATGGACTTTACCCCGACGATGGTCATTCTCACCTCTGCCGCCAGCCTGGGCTGCTGGTTAAGCTATTTACAGGGCCGCTGGCTCGGGAATACGCGCATGGTGAAGAGCTGGCTTTCGCAGTTACCCCATAAATATCATCAACGTGCGACCTGCATGTTTGACCGGCACGGCCTGCTCGCGCTGCTCGCCGGGCGCTTCCTGGCGTTTGTCCGCACGCTGCTGCCGACGATGGCCGGTATCTCTGGCCTCTCGAATCGCCGCTTCCAGTTCTTCAACTGGCTGAGTGGGCTGCTGTGGGTCGGCGTGGTGACCTCACTCGGCTATGCGCTGAACATGATCCCGTTTGTGAAACACCATGAAGATCAGGTGATGACCTTCCTGATGATCCTGCCGATGTTCCTGCTGGTAGCAGGCCTGGTGGGAACTATTGCGGTAGTGATTAAGAAGAAGTATTGCAGCGCGTGATAAAAAATTGCCGGGTGGCGGCTACGCCTTACCCGGCTTACATTTCCTGTCAGGCTCCCTGCATCATTCTGATGCGTGAAGCATCTTCCCCCGGCGTCACGCCGAAGTAGCGCTTAAACTCCCGACTGAACTGCGACGCACTTTCATAGCCTACCCGCATTGCCGCCGCGCTGGCCTTCATGCCGTCGTGGATCATCATCATGCGCGCTTTATGCAGCCGGTATGTTTTCAGGTATTGCAGCGGCGAGGTGCTGGTCACTGATTTAAAATTATGGTGAAACGCCGAGACACTCATGTTCGCTTCCGCCGCCAGCTGGTCAACGCTGAGGTTTTCCGTGTACTGGCTTTCTATGCGCTTGAGCACGCGGCTTATCAGGCTAAAGTGCGTCTGGCGGCTCACCAGCGCCAGCAGCGCCCCGCCACCCGGCCCCAGCAGCACGTGGTAGAGAATTTCACGGATAATCTGTTTGCCCAGAATGCGGGCATCGAGCGGCCTCGCCATCACATCCAGCAAGCGTTCAATGGCACAGAGGATCTCTTCCGATAACGTGGCCGAGTTAATCGCGCTTGCTGCCATCGATGGCTGGAACAGCTCGTCCTCGCCGATCTCCATCAGCAGCTCCTGCAACTGAAGGATATCGACATTTAAACGAATACCGGCCAGCGGAACGGCTTCTGTCGCAAAGGTTTCACATTCAAAGGGTAAAGGTACTGTCAGGAGCAGATATTCATTGGTGTCATAACGGAACACGCGCTCATTGATATAGCCAATTTTATGGCCAGAGAAGAGAAAAACGATGCCCGGCTGGTACATCACCGGCGTACGCGTACCCGGCTGGGCCCCGTAGAGCAGGCGAATATCCGGCAGCAGCTCACCACTATTATTATCTTTATCTATCAGATGTTTAATCTGAGAGGTTAACTGAAGGCAAATCTCTTCGCGGTTCATTCTTAGTTACTCCGGGTACGGTTTCCGACCTTAACAGTGTGCGCAGTTTTTTGCTGTTTCTCCAGCGCTCTGTAGAAATGGGCAAGACATCGGCAGGAATGTGCATTGAGAGGATGGCGCGAGCCCGCCACAATGTGCAGCATCAGGTAGCCATCGCGCCACCACGATTTTTCACCCACGATAGGGAACGAGCAATGAACAATTTTAATCTCCACACCCCAACCCGCATTCTGTTTGGTAAAGGCGCTATCGCCGACCTGCGTGCACAAATCCCGGCTGACGCCCGCGTACTCATTACCTACGGCGGCGGTAGCGTGAAAAAAACCGGCGTGCTGGATCAGGTGTACAGCGCCCTGGAAGGTCTGGACGTGCGTGAGTTTGGCGGTATTGAGCCAAACCCATCTTATGAAACTCTGATGAACGCGGTCAAAATTGCCCGCGAAGAGAACATCACCTTCCTGCTGGCTGTTGGCGGCGGCTCCGTACTGGACGGTACTAAGTTCATCGCTGCTGCGGCGCATTACGCAGACGGCGTTGATCCGTGGCATATCCTGGAAACCCGTGGCAGCGACGTGAAAAGCGCGATCCCAATGGGCTCGGTCCTGACCCTGCCTGCTACCGGCTCTGAATCCAACAAAGGTGCCGTTATCTCCCGTAAAACCACGGGCGACAAACAGGCCTTTATGAACGATCACGTACAGCCTGTGTTCGCAATCCTTGACCCGGTTTACACCTACACCCTGCCTGCTCGCCAGGTGGCTAACGGTGTCGTGGATGCATTCGTTCACACCGTTGAACAGTATGTGACTTACCCGGTTGACGGCAAAATTCAGGATCGCTTCGCGGAAGGTATTCTGCTGACGCTGGTAGAAGATGGCCCGAAAGCGCTGAAAGAACCTGAAAACTACAACGTGCGTGCCAACGTAATGTGGGCCGCGACTCAGGCGCTGAACGGCCTGATCGGTGCGGGTGTTCCGCAGGACTGGGCAACCCACATGCTGGGCCACGAACTGACGGCAATGCATGGTCTGGATCACGCTCAGACGCTGGCGGTTGTGCTGCCTGCACTGTGGAACGAAAAACGTGATACCAAGCGCGCCAAACTGCTGCAATACGCTGAGCGCGTGTGGAATATCACCGAAGGCTCAGAAGATGCACGTATCGATGCCGCAATCGAAGCAACCCGCAACTTCTTTGAAGGACTGGGTGTTCCGACACGTCTTTCTGGTTACGGCCTGGATGGTAGCTCCATCCCTGCCCTGCTGGCAAAACTGGAAGAACACGGCATGACACAACTGGGCGAACATGGCGACATCACGCTGGACGTGAGCCGTCGTATCTACGAAGCGGCGCGCTAAGCGTTTTTAACATCCCGCCTTTCGTTTTTTGACATTTCGTCCAGACTTAATGCACACACGCCATCGGGGGTTCGCCCCCGATGGATGAGCAAATGAAGGAGGAAAAATGGCAAACCAAACCGTAATCAAGCTTCAGGACGGCAACGTGATGCCCCAGCTGGGGCTCGGTGTATGGAAAGCCGGTAACGACGAGGTCGTATCCGCCATTCATAAAGCACTGGAAGTCGGCTATCGTTCTATCGATACCGCCGCCGCGTACAAGAATGAAGACGGCGTGGGTAAAGCGCTTGCCACTGCAGGCGTCTCACGCGACGACCTTTTCATCACCACCAAACTGTGGAACGACGATCAAAAGCGCCCGCATGAAGCGTTACAGGAAAGCCTGGATAAACTACGGCTTGATTTCGTCGATCTGTACTTGATGCACTGGCCCGTTCCGGCTATTGACCACTATGTTGAAGCCTGGGAAGGGATGATTGAGCTGCAAAAAATTGGGCTGGTGAAAAGTATCGGGGTCTGTAATTTCCAGGTTCACCATCTGCAACGTCTTATTGACGAAACGGGAGTGGTTCCGGTCATTAATCAGATTGAGTTGCACCCGCTGATGCAGCAGCGTCAGCTCCATTCCTGGAATGCCACGCACAAAATCCAGACCGAGTCCTGGAGCCCGTTGGCTCAGGGTGGTGAAGGCGTTTTCGATCAGAAAATTATCCGTGAACTGGCGGATAAATATGGCAAGAGCCCTGCGCAAATTGTCATCCGCTGGCATCTGGACAGTGGTCTGGTGGTTATCCCGAAATCGGTCACGCCAGCGCGCATCGCCGAAAACTTCGACGTCTGGGATTTCCGTCTGGACAAAGATGAATTGGGTGAAATTGCGAAGCTGGATCAGGGCAAGCGGCTTGGGCCGGACCCGGATCAGTTTGGCGGCTAATCTCTTCTCAACCCCGGCATCGCCCGGGGTTCTTTTTAACCTACCCGTCTTACTCCGCCGCAATTATTACAACTTTTTGCCTGGGGCGTAACCCAACCAGCGCTGTGTATAGTCTGTCAACATGATCACTTCGGAGATCGGGCTATGAGCAACATGCGGGTAGGTACGAGCGGTAAACTTTTGTTCAAAGAGTGGGAAGGACTTATTCCCTATGAATATCTGGATTCGGGAGGGGCGCCAACGATTGGTATCGGCCATCTGCTGACCCCTTCAGAACGGCGCTCGGGAAAGCTAACTATCGCTGGCGTTACAGTGAGGTACAAGGACGAGCTCACAGAGAACCAGTGCTGGGCGTTACTGGATCAAGATCTTGATCCCGTTGAAGCCCTGATTAACAACAGCGTCCAGCAGATTCTGTCACAAAACCAATTCGACGCGCTGGTGTCATTTGCCTTTAACGTGGGTAACGGTGCTTTCCTGGACAGTACCTTGCTGAAGGTACTTAACAACGGAAACTTTGCTGGCGTTCCCGATCAGATGCGGCGCTGGGTTTACGACAATGGCAAAAAAGTACCGGGGCTGGTCAACCGCCGGGAAAAAGAGGTAGCGCTGTGGAATACCCCTTAGGGTATTCCACCGTCATTTTGCACTAAGCTTTACGCTTCACTGGCTTCTTCGCACTGGAATTGCCGTTCGAACGCTGATGCACAATCGGCGTGTGCTTGGTCAACGCCGGGCGCGTATTGCGGTTCTGACGACGTGCTTCGCGCATTTCATCAAGCGTCGGCGCGGGTACCAGACAGTCGCGACGCGAGCCGATCAGGTGTTTTTTACCCATATCTTCCAGCGCCTGACGGATCAGCGGCCAGTTAGCCGGATCGTGGTAACGCAGCAGCGCTTTATGCAGGCGACGCTGTTTATCCCCTTTCGGCACCACCACATCTTCACTCTTATAGCCAATCTTACTCAGCGGGTTCTTACCGGTGTAATACATGGTCGTTGAGTTTGCGAGCGGTGACGGATAGAAGTTCTGCACCTGATCCAGACGGAAGCGGCGTTGTTTTAGCCACAGCGCGAGGTTCACCATGTCTTCATCACGCGTACCAGGGTGCGCGGAGATAAAGTACGGGATCAGATACTGCTCTTTACCGGCCTGTTTCGAGTAAGTGTCGAACAGCTCTTTAAAGCGGTCATAGCTGCCCATGCCCGGCTTCATCATCTTGGACAGTGGGCCTTCTTCGGTGTGCTCCGGGGCAATCTTCAGGTAACCGCCAACGTGGTGCGTTGCCAGCTCTTTGATATAACGCGGATCTTCAACCGCGATGTCGTAACGCACACCGGAGGCGATCAGGATCTTCTTGATGCCTTTCAGGTCACGGGCGCGGCGATAGAGATTGATCGTCGGCTCGTGGTTGGTGTCCATATGCTCGCAAATGCTTGGGTAGACGCACGACAGACGGCGGCAGGTTTGCTCCGCACGCGGGGACTTACAGCGCAGCATATACATGTTGGCCGTTGGGCCGCCCAGATCGGAGATAACCCCGGTAAAGCCGGGTACGGTATCACGAATGGCTTCGATCTCGTTGACGATCGACTCTTCAGAGCGGCTCTGAATAATGCGGCCTTCGTGCTCGGTAATGGAGCAGAAGGAACAGCCACCGAAGCAGCCACGCATGATGTTGATCGAGAAGCGGATCATCTCATACGCCGGGATACGGCTGTTGCCATATGCCGGATGCGGAACACGCTTGTACGGCAGCGCAAAGACGCTGTCCATCTCTTCGGTCGACAGCGGGATGGCTGGCGGGTTAACCCAGATGTAACGCTCGCCGTGCTTTTGCATCAGCGCGCGGGCACAGCCCGGGTTGGTTTCATGGTGCAGAATACGCGAGGCGTGCGCATAGAGCACTTTGTCGCTTTTGACCTTCTCAAAGGACGGCAGCAGCACATAGGTCTTTTCCCACGGCTTTGGACGCGGCGGCTGCACGACAACGGCTTTAGCTTCGGCTTTTTTCGGCTCGACCGGTTTGTTATCCGCGCACGGCAAATCTTCACCGTACGGATGCGGGATAGGGTCTATTTTGCCCGGCATATCGATGATACGGGAATCCACACCGCTCCAGCCTGGCAGTGCTTCTTTCACCATGATCGCAGTGTTACGCACGTCGCGGATCTCGCTGACTGGCTCACCCTGCGCCAGACGGTGCGCCACTTCTACCAGCGGACGTTCACCGTTACCGAAGATAAGCATGTCAGCTTTGGAATCCACCAGCACTGAACGACGCACGGTATCAGACCAGTAGTCATAGTGCGCGGTACGGCGCAGGCTTGCTTCGATGCCACCCAGGATGACCGGCACGTCTTTCCATGCTTCTTTGCATCGTTGGGTGTACACCAGCGTCGCGCGATCCGGGCGTTTGCCCGCCACGTTATCGGCGGTATAGGCATCGTCATGGCGCAGCTTACGGTCGGCAGTATAGCGGTTGATCATCGAGTCCATGTTGCCGGCGGTGACGCCGAAAAACAGGTTCGGTTTACCGAGCGCCATAAACGCGTCTTTGCTGTTCCAGTCAGGCTGGGAGATGATCCCTACACGGAAGCCCTGTGCTTCGAGCATTCGGCCACAGATGGCCATCCCAAAGCTCGGGTGGTCAACATAGGCATCGCCCGTGACCAGAATGATGTCGCAGCTGTCCCAGCCCAGTTGGTCCATCTCTTCACGGGACATCGGCAGAAACGGCGCCGGCCCAAAACAGGCTGCCCAGTACTGGGGCCAGGAGAAGAGGTCACGATCCGGCTGGATCAGGGAAATTGCGCTCATAATGCTTCCGAAGAAAAAATAAACAAAAGGGCGGGGATTATACGCTGTTAATCTGCCAGAAATGAAGAAAAGGATGCAGGATCAAAACAGAAAATCATGGAAGATGTTAAATCCCAGCATATCCGTAGTTTTAGATCATAATATCCACTATATTTCTCCGGCATTGAACCTCAGAAACCCGTTACCTGGCTGGGAGTTGCCCGTGACGTCCAACGCTTCGTTAAACATATCCCAGTTGCGGGTTGTGCTTCACCTGTGCGGTTTTTTAGTTTGTCTTTACAGCCTCTCTATGCTGCCGCCGATGGTTATAGCCCTGCTGAATAAAGAGCGTAGCTATTTTACGTTTTTAATCACCTTTTTAGCTTTTTTCACTCTCGGTGGGCTCACCTGGCGTTCGACAAAACACGCCGGTATACAGCTCCGCACCCGCGATGGTTTTGTGATTATTGTGCTGTTCTGGCTGCTGTTTTCATTGATTAGCGCCATGCCAATGTGGATGGATGACGGGTTACAGCTCTCCTTTGCCGATGCGCTTTTTGAAGGGGTTTCAGGGATCACCACAACCGGTGCAACCGTTGTTGGTGATGTCAGCGCCCTGCCCAAATCCTATCTTTATTATCGTGCCCAGCTTAATTTTATTGGTGGGTTAGGTGTTATCGTGCTGGCCGTTGCCGTCCTGCCTTTACTGGGGATCGGCGGCATGAAACTTTATCAGTCCGAGATGCCTGGTCCGTTTAAGGAGGAGCGTCTCACCCCGAGACTGGCAGATACCGCCCGCACCCTGTGGCTGACCTATTTAATTCTCGGTTTAACCTGCACCTTCGCCTACTGGCTGGCGGGGATGTCTTTTTTTGACGCGCTCTGCCACGGGCTTTCGACCGTGTCACTGGGTGGGTTCTCTACCCGCAGCGAGAGTATTGGCTTCTTCGACAGCCACGCGGTAGAGCTGGTTGCGGGCCTCTTTTCGCTGCTGTCAGCGTTTAACTTCACCCTCTGGTATGTCGTCATCACCAGACGAACGTTAAAGCCCATCCGCCACAGTCCGGAAGTGAAGTTTTTTCTGGTGGCTGCCACTATAGTGATAGCCATTACAGCCTGGCAGGTGTGGTTTGCGGGGATGTATAACCCCACCGACAGCCTTGTTCATGCTTTTTTCTTAGCCAGCTCGATGATGACAGATAATGGCCTTTCGACAGCGGATTACGCCAAATGGCCCCCTTATACTATCTTCCTGTTACTCAGCGCCAGCTTTTTTGGCGGCTGTGTAGGCTCTACCTGCGGCGGCATCAAGGCGCTGCGCTTTCTCATCATGTTCAAACAGTGTGCTCAGGAGCTGAAGCAGTTAGCCCACCCAAGAGCACTGCTCAGTATTAAAGTCGGTAAAAGCGTGGTCAATGAACGCGTCCTGCGCTCGGTATGGAGCTTCTTTTTCCTCTACGTGATGATTACCGGCTTATTCGTCTGGATGCTGAACCTGATGGGCTACGACCTGTTCACCTCATTTGCCACGGTGGCTGCCTGCATCAACAATATGGGGCTGGGATTTGGTGAGACGGCGTCGACATTTGGTACGCTGAAAGAAGGGGCGAAGCTGTTGATGTGCGCGGCGATGATATTAGGGCGTCTTGAAATTTACCCGGTACTGATCCTGTTTACGCGCTTTTTCTGGCGCACCTAGACTATTCCCGGCGAACCGGGAATAGTGGTTGCGGTTACGGTGCCGGGTTTACCAGCATCTGCCCCACGGAACCCCTGTCCATCATCTCCAGCGTCTGGCTGTGGAACAGGAACGGGAAGTGTGGCCATGAAGGCTGGCCGTAATAGACCAGCAGTTCAACCTGGCCATCCACCCAGACGGTATCCTTCCAGCCCCTGTCTTCCGGGAACGGCATCGCGCCATTCACGTTACGGATCAGGAAGTTCACCCCTTCAATATGGAACGATTGCGGCATGTCTGAACGCACGGTCCAGCGTTCCCATGTCCCCTGCTGAGCAGTGATATCAATGCGGTTAACATCCCACAGCGCATCGTTGATGCCCGGATCGCTACCCAGACTGATATCACGGCTACGCACGGGCGAACCACTCATGATCTCCTGCGGAAGCAAACGCATCGGCAGGGTATCAGTCACCAGCGGCAGCAGGCCGGTAGGACGCAGGGTCAACACCAGGGTCGACACCAGAATGCTTGAGGGTTCAAAGAACCCACGGATGCGATCCACAATGCTCGCCGCTTCACCGCAGGTGACCGACACTTCATCCCCGTTGGTCATATCAATGAGGATTTCACGACGTTCACCCGGCGACAGCGCCAGCTGTTTGACCGCAACCGGTGCAGGTAAAAAGCCCTGATCGCCCGAAATCACATGTAACGCGCGGCCATCGCTCATTTGCAGCTGATAGCGGCGTGAGTTGGAGGCATTCAGCAAACGCAGCCGCACCCAACCGCGAGACACTTCGACATACGGACTTTGCGCGCCATTAACCAGCAAGGTATCGCCGACAAAGCCCCCGCTACCCGGCTCGCTGTACTCAGGCGTGCCGAAATTATCCAGGCGTTTATCCTGGATAATGACCGGGAAATCATCCACACCGTAATGGTTCGGGATCGGCAGCGATTTGCTGATGTCATCTTCCACCAGCCACATCCCGGCCAGGCCGTTGTAAACCTGCTGCCCGGTGCGGTTAGGGGTATTGGCGTGATACCACAGCGTTGCGGCATTTTGACGAATCGGCAGCACCGGCGCCCAGTCAGCGTTAGGTGACATCATGCGTGCCGCGCCGCCAATCAGCGGCCCTGGCACCTGCAATCCGCTGATGGTCATGGCCACCTTTTCAGACGTGCGGTTGCTGTAGATCAGCTTAACGTCATCACCATTCCACACGCGAATGGTTGGCCCAAGATAGCGCCCGTTGATCCCCCAGACCGGCGCGCGCGTGCCCTGGGTAAAAGACCAGTGGCTACGCTGTAGCGTCAGGAATAGCGGTTGCCCGCGACGGGATTCCAGCAACGGCGGAATGGGCAGCGGCGGTTGCTGCCCGGCGGCGTTGGCTGTCGACGGAATCGCACCCGCACAAAGGGCAATCCCCGAAGCCTGAATAAACTGACGCCGACTGAGTGACATATAAGCTCCATCTGAAACGACTAACAACGCGGGAATTCGTTTTCCCTTTCACGCCGGATTAAATTTTACCGGCGGCTTCTCTCTCTGCGACTTCTTTGTCGAGCAGTGCAATATGCTGAGCCATCAGTTCACGGCAGTGTGCCGCCAGCTCACGTACCTGATCTTTGCCGTATTTGCTGGTGTCTACCGGCGGCAGCATTTCGACAATCACCAGCCCATTATTCAGGCGATTAAGATTAATCTTATTAGATGTATTGGAAACACACACAGGAATAATTGGAACGCCTGCCGCAATTGCAGCATGAAACGCACCGGTTTTAAACGGCAGCAGGCCGCGACCACGGCTGCGCGTCCCTTCCGGGAACATCCAGATGGAGATTTTGCGTTTTTTAAAGTGATTCACCATTTCCCCAATGGTGCTGTGCGCTTTCGCACGGTTGTTACGATCGATGAGCAGGTTACCGGTCAGCCAGTACAGCTGGCCGAAAAACGGGATCCACAGCAGGCTCTTTTTACCCACCGTCACCGTCGGTGGCAGGACGATGTTAGCAGCCGTCACCATATCGTAGTTGTTCTGATGGTTAGCGATATAAATGGCGTTACCGAAGTTTTCTGCGCCTTCCGGCAGGCGTTTTTCCACTTTCAGGCCAAACAGCGGCGCAAGGCGACCGAACATGTGACCGAAGGTCGAGACATGCTTCGGGTTACGCGGGCTGAACAGGCAGTAAATAGAGCCGAAAATACAGACCAGAATGCAGTAGATAACGGTAAGAATTAAACGAACAATGAATAGCATAGCGACCTCTGAAGCCCCAACAGCTGACAATTATACTTCACCTGTGGCCAGGTAAGGACTTTATTACGAGCGCGTATTGTTAATCGCAACGCACGAATTAACAACGTTTTTACGGGAAATTTTAATGAAATACCCCCTCCGGAACGGAGGGGGATGGGTACGGGATTACTCTTCGCTGTCGCCCGCGTGGCTTCGCGCCGGAGAGTCAATCTCTACGCGATCGATACGCTGTAGCCCGCGCATCAGTGAGCCGCGGCGACCGCGCTCACCCACCACTTTCTGCAACTCTTCCGGGCGGAGCTTAATTTTACGTTTACCCACGTGGATGGTAAGCGTGCTCTGCGGCGGCAGAATGAACAGGTGCGCCAGGCCATCTTCACCTTTTGCCGCTTCCGCCGACGGGATGTTAATGATCTTATTGCCCTTCCCTTTCGACAACTCCGGCAGGTCGCTAACCGGGAACATCAGCATTCGGCCCGCGGTGGTGATCGCCAGCAGCATGTCGCTTTCGTTTTCAATCACCAGCGGCGGCATAACGTGGGCGTTATCCGGCAGGGTGATGAGCGCTTTACCGGCACGGTTGCGCGCTACGAGGTCGTTAAAGGTACAGATAAAACCGTAACCCGCGTCAGAGGCCATCAGCAATTTCTGCTCGTCGGCTTCCATCAGCATATGGTCAACGGTGGCACCCGGCGGCAGCGTCAGCTTGCCGGTTAACGGCTCGCCCTGCCCGCGCGCAGACGGCAGCGTGATCGGGTCGATAGCGTAGCTGCGACCAGTGGAGTCAATAAAGGCGACCGGCTGGTTGCTCTTGCCTTTCACCGCTGCTTTAAAGCTGTCGCCCGCTTTGTAGCTCAGACCTGGCGCATCGATATCGTGACCTTTAGCGCTACGCACCCAGCCGCTCTGAGAGAGAACGATAGTGACAGGCTCAGACGGCTGCATGTCGTGCTCGTTCATGGCCTTCGCTTCTTCACGCTCGTGCAGCGGAGAACGACGGTCATCGCCAAAGGCCTCGGCATCGGCCTGAAGCTCTTTCTTCAGCAGGTTGTTCATCTTGCGTTCGGACGCCAGAATCGCCTGCAACTGATCGCGCTCTTTTTCCAGCTCGTTCTGCTCACCGCGAATTTTCATCTCTTCCAGTTTGGCGAGATGGCGCAGTTTCAGTTCGAGGATGGCTTCGGCCTGGGTTTCGCTGATCCCAAAGCGCGACATCAGCGCGGGTTTCGGTTCGTCCTCAGTACGAATGATCTCAATCACTTCGTCGATGTTGAGGAACGCCACCAGCAAACCTTCGAGGATATGCAGGCGCTTGAGCACTTTCTCCAGACGATGATTCAGACGACGGCGTACCGTATCGCGGCGGAACGTCAGCCACTCGGTCAGGATCTCCAGCAGGTTTTTCACCGCCGGACGCCCGTCCAGGCCAATCATGTTCAGGTTGATACGGTAGCTTTTTTCCAGATCGGTGGTGGCGAACAGGTGGTGCATGACCTGCTCCATGTCCACGCGGTTAGAACGCGGTACGATAACCAGACGGGTCGGGTTTTCGTGGTCGGATTCATCGCGCAGGTCGTCCACCATCGGCAGCTTTTTATTGCGCATCTGAGCCGCAATCTGCTCCAGCACTTTCGCCCCGGACACCTGGTGTGGCAGCGCGGTAATCACCACCGCGCCATCTTCTTTCGTCCACACCGCACGCATACGCACGGAGCCGCGACCGTTCTGATAGATTTTGCGGATTTCCGCACGTGAGGTGATGATTTCAGCTTCGGTCGGGTAGTCCGGCCCCTGCACGATATCCAGCACGTCATCCAGCGTGGTTTTCGGCTGTTCAATCAGAGTGATGGCGGCTTTTGCCACTTCGCGCAGGTTATGCGGCGGGATGTCCGTCGCCATACCCACGGCAATACCGGTGGTGCCGTTCAGCAGGATGTTCGGCAGGCGCGCAGGCAGCATTTTCGGCTCCTGCATCGTGCCGTCAAAGTTTGGTACCCAGTCAACGGTTCCCTGACCCAGCTCGCCCAGCAGCACTTCGGCGTATTTAGACAGGCGGGATTCGGTATAACGCATCGCTGCGAATGACTTAGGATCGTCCGGCGCACCCCAGTTCCCCTGCCCGTCTACCAGCGGGTAGCGGTAAGAGAACGGCTGCGCCATCAGCACCATCGCTTCGTAACAGGCGCTGTCGCCGTGCGGATGGTATTTACCGAGTACGTCACCCACGGTACGGGCGGATTTTTTGAACTTAGCGCTGGCACTCAGGCCCAGTTCAGACATTGCATAGACGATGCGTCGTTGAACGGGTTTCAGGCCATCACCGATAAACGGCAACGCCCTGTCCATGATGACGTACATGGAGTAGTTCAGGTAGGCGTTTTCCGTGAATTCATGTAGCGCGAGGCGCTCTGCCATATCGCTCATTAAATGTGATTCCTCAACTCAGAAACCTGCCGGTTTCAGGCAATATTGCCGCAGATACTACCCTATCTGGCGTGTTGAGTCACAAAGAAAAAGGGCCAGGTATGTGGCCCTTTTGGGGTTATTTATTCAGCCTGGTAACCTGCTTCACGTCGATTTCGAAATCGTTCCACTCTTTATCGACCTTACCCTGGATCTCCACTTTATCCTGCGGGCTGACCGTCACGCCGTTCCAGCGTTTGTGGTCGATTTCCACATTGACGGTGCCGGTTTCATCGCGGAAGGTATAGCGGTCATCAGACAGGCGCTGCGTGATGTTCCCGCGCAGTTTCACCCAGCTATCGTCTTTCATCTCTTTGACTTTCAGCGCGGTGGTGAGGTTGGCGTCGTTATCAATAAAACCGCCCTGCTGAGTTTGCGTCTTCGCGGTGGTGGCTGTTGGGCCAGTAAAGCCCCCTTCTGCCGCAAAGAGCGGAGCCGTGGTCATCATCATGATGGCACCAATAGCAGCTAATTTTTTCATTTTATCTCTCCCTTTAATGTCGGTTCGCAGTCCATTAAACAGGGTAATCCTTAACAACTTCTTAAGGGGAAAATTTATTTATTATTGCTGTACAGCAGGCTTGCCCAGAGGGTTTACTGGCGTTATCAAGGAGGGAATATGCGCATCTTACTGGTAGAAGACGACAGGCTGATTGGCGATGGCCTTAAAGCCGGGCTGACGAAAATGGGCTTTAGTGTGGACTGGTTTACCGAGGGTAAAACGGGCAAAGCCGCGTTGTACGCAGCCCCCTACGATGCCGTGGTACTCGACCTGACGCTGCCGGAAATCGACGGTCTTGATATCCTGCGTGCATGGCGTGAAAACGGCCGCAGCGAGCCGGTGCTGATTTTAACGGCACGGGATGCGCTCAACCAGCGGGTTGAAGGCCTGCGTCTTGGCGCAGATGACTATCTCTGCAAGCCCTTCGCCCTGATAGAAGTGGCTGCACGCCTGGAAGCGCTGGTACGCCGCAGCCACGGCCAGGCGCGCAGTGAACTGCGCCACGGTAGCGTGGTACTTGACCCCACAAGCCTGATTGCCACACGCAATGGCGAAACTCTGGCGCTCAAACCCAAAGAGTTCGCGCTGCTGGAACTGCTGATGCGCAACGCCGGGCGCGTGCTGCCGCGCAAACTCATCGAAGAGAAGCTCTACAACTGGGACGATGATGTCTCCAGCAATACCGTGGAAGTTCACGTCCATCATCTGCGCCGCAAGCTCGGCACTGATTTTATCCGCACGGTGCACGGCATCGGCTACACCCTGGGTGACGCATGAAACTGACTCAACGCCTGAGCCTGAAACTGCGCCTGACGCTCCTCTTTTTATTGCTGTCACTGACGGCGTGGTTTGCCGCCAGCGTGGTGGCCTGGCAGCAGACCTCGCACAAGCTCGATAAGCTGTTCGATACGCAACAAATGCTGTTTGCCAAACGGCTGTTGACCATGAATTTGGACGAGATCCATGCACCAGAACGGATGCGTGAGCTCCCGAAAAAGGCCAAACATGGCCGCCTGGACGATGACGCGCTGGCTTTCGCTATCTACTCCCCCGACGGAAAAATGCTGCTGAATGACGGTGAAAATGGCCGTGATATTCCGTATCACTATCGCCGCGAGGGGTTCGACAACGGGCTATTGAAAGACGATAACGACGCGTGGCGTTTTTTATGGCTCACCGCGCCAGACGGCAAATACCGGGTGGTGGTCGGCCAGGAGCGGGAATACCGTCAGGAAATGGCGCTGGATATTGTCAGTTCGCAGCTTATGCCGTGGATGGTGGCACTACCCGTCATGCTGCTGTTGCTTATCGTGCTGCTGAGTCGGGAACTGAAGCCGCTGAAAAATCTGGCGCAAACCCTACGCTCACGCTCGCCGGATGCCACCGACAAGCTGCCGACTGGCGGCGTGCCGACCGAAGTTCGCCCGCTGCTTGATGCGCTCAATCATCTGTTCATGCGCACCCAGGAGATGATGAGCCGTGAACGCCGTTTTACGTCTGATGCCGCTCACGAACTGCGTAGCCCGCTCACTGCGCTGAAAGTACACACCGATGTGGCGCAGCTTTCCCTGGATGACCCGCAGTTGCAGGCTAACGCCCTGGCGCAGCTGCACGCTGGGATTGACCGGGCATCGCGCCTGGTGGATCAGCTTCTGACGCTATCGCGCCTGGATTCTCTGGAAAACCTGGATGACGTTGAAACCCTGCCGATGGCCGATGTGCTGCAATCCGCCGTGATGGATTGTTATCATCCCGCGCAGCAGGCAGGCATCGACGTGCGGCTTCAGGTCAATGCCCCGCAGACCACGCATACCGGGCAGCAGCTTTTGCTCAGCCTGCTGGTGCGTAATCTGCTGGACAACGCCGTGCGTTACAGTCCGCGCGGCAGCGTGGTGAACGTTACGCTCGACGCCCGCAGTTTTACCGTGCGTGATAACGGGCCGGGGATTGCACCCGAGGCGCTGGCGCGGATCGGTGAGCGCTTTTACCGCCCGCCGGGGCAGACTGAAACGGGTAGCGGCCTGGGGTTATCTATCGTGAAGCGCATTGCTGCGCTGCACGGGATGCAGGTTTCTCTGGGTAATGCGCCGGAAGGCGGATGTGAGGTAAAAGTCAGTTGGTAACCTCATTATTGCTTCTCAGGCAAAAGACTTTGCACATTTTGCTCATTTTATCGTTTCGCCCTCGCGCGTAGAATTGTTGCCAAAATCGCATTAACGAGGACAAATAATGAGCAACATCCTGATTATCAACGGCGCGAAAGAGTTCGCGCACTCTAAAGGCCAGCTGAATGACACCCTGACCGAGGTCGCGGACGGTTTCCTGCGCGACGCCGGGCATGATGTTAAAGTTGTACGCGCAGACAGCGACTACGACATCAAAGCAGAAGTGCAGAATTTCCTGTGGGCGGATGTGATTGTCTGGCAGATGCCAGGCTGGTGGATGGGCGCGCCGTGGACGGTGAAAAAGTATATGGACGATGTGTTCACCGAAGGGCACGGTTCACTGTACGCCAGCGATGGTCGTACCCGTTCAGATGGGTCTAAAAAATACGGTTCTGGCGGCCTGATTCAGGGTAAAAAATACATGCTGTCGCTGACCTGGAATGCGCCAATGGAAGCCTTTACCGAAAAAGACCAGTTCTTTGAAGGCGTGGGTGTAGACGGTGCATATCTGCCATTCCACAAAGCCAACCAGTTCCTGGGGATGGAGCCACTGCCGACCTTTATCGTCAATGACGTGATTAAAATGCCGGACGTCCCGCGCTATATCGCAGAATATCGCAAGCATCTCGGCGAGATTTTTGCTTAACTGGTAGCCTGGAATTAGAAGGAGTTAACCATGCTTACCGTTATTGCTGAAATCCGTACTCGTCCAGGTCAACATCACCGCCAGGCGGTGCTGGATCAGTTCGCGAAGATTATCCCGACCGTACTGAAAGAAGAAGGCTGCCACGGCTACGCGCCGATGGTTGATGCCACGACAAACGCCAGCTTCCAGGCAACTGCGCCCGATTCAATCATTATGGTTGAACTGTGGGAAACCGTGGCGCACCTTGAAGCACACCTGCAAACCGCGCACATGAAAGCGTGGAGCGATGCGGTGAAAGGTGACGTACTGGAAACCCATATCCGTATTCTGGAGCAAGGGGTTTAAGTTCGGTTGACCCTGAACCGTAGGCCCGGTAAGCGCTAGCGCCACCGGGCTTTGTTTTATCCACTACCAGTACAACTTCCAGCTCTGGGTAAACCGCACCAGCGCCTCAACGTAGAAGTAATCCCCCCAGCTTGCGCACTCATCCACCCCTTTGTTGCTCGCCAGATGATAGACCGAGTGCTTCAGCAGCCCGTTGCCCTTCTCGTCTTTGCCCATCAGGTAGTGCTTTGTGAGCGATGACATGATCCCTTTTGCCCACTCAAGATAATGTTCTCTGTCGGGATCGGTTACCGGCAGATGCTTCACCAGCTCCAGCAATCCGCACACCGCAATGGCCGCCGATGACGAATCGCGCAGCGCATCGGTTCCCACCAGCGCCAGATCCCAGTGGCAGACGTAATCTTCCGGCAGGCGGTTAAGGAAGTAGTTCGCCAGCCGTTTGGACAGAGCGATCATCGTCTCATCGCCGGTATAGATGTAGCTCAGCAGAAAACCGTAAATTCCCCACGCCTGCCCGCGCGACCAGCAGGAGTCATCGGCATAGCCCTGCTGAGTGTTGCCATAACGCGGCGCGCCGGTGACCACATCCATATAGTAAGTGTGGAACGTCGAGGCATCTTCGCGGATAAGATAGGTTGCCGCCTGCATCACGTGGGCTTTCGCCGCATCGGCAAAACGGGGATCGCCCGTCTGTTCGGTTGCCCAGTAGAGCAGCGGCAGGTTCATGTTGCAGTCGATTATCATCCGCCCGGCCTGTTCCGGATCGGCCAGATCGCCCCACGCCTGAATGATTTTCGCTTTCTCGTGGAAGCGCTCCAGCAGCGCTTCTGCCGCCAGCAGAGAGAAACCGCGCGCTTCACGGTTGCCGGTCAGTCGCCAGGCCGACACGCAGGAAAGCGTATACAAAAAGCCTAAATCGTGGGTGTTGGTGTCGTGACGCCCGGCGATACGCAGGCCAAATGAGCGCACATGCTTTTCCGCCATCGCGCGGAATTTCTCCTCCCCGCTCATCTCCCACGCCAGCCAAAGCTGCCCAGTCCAGAAGCTGGTTGTCCACTCCACGTTGTCCGTCAGCGGATAAACCCCCTCCTGGCAGGTTTCCGCAGGGAAGCGCTCGCCGAACGCCGTTAAGTGACGGCCAATCAGGTCGAGGATATGGCTGCGTGCCGAACTCAGTTCATCACCAAACGCACGCGGATCAACGGGTGCAGGAATAGCGGGCAGGCGCTCTTCAGTGATACGACTTAACATATTTCGGTTCCTTCTTTGACGGCTTCATTAGCGAGTGGAATGTTGTTCTGCAACCTTCAGCGCCTGTGCGCTGCGCCATTTGCACTGGCAGGCAGATAACGTAAAAGCAGAAATAAGGGTAAAGGTCAGCGCCGTGGCGCCCATGATGATGTAGGTCTGTTCAAAACCGATGCGGTCATACAGTAAACCCGCCGGTGAAGAGACCACCACATTGCCGACATACAGCATCGCCTGATACCCCAGTAAATACATGGTGGCATTAACGCGTTTATCGAAATGTTCGGCGATATATTTAAATACTGAAACCAGCAACAGACAGATTTCCAGACCGTAGAGCGGCTTCAGGACGGAAATTAATAAATGGGAATCGCACAGACCGGAAATAATCAGCCGCGCGCCAACAATCAGCCCGACAATTAATAACCCGCGCTTGGCACCGATGAAATTCACAAACAGTGGGATCACCATATACATGATGAACTCCATCCCCGACTGCACCGTGCCCAGATAGCCAAACACCGCGTTACCCTGATGAACATCATCGAAGAAGGTGACGAAATAGCGCGAGAACTGCTGCTCGGCGATAAACATCATCCACGCCACGCCTGCCACATACAGGCAGAAGGCCCAGAATTTACGGTTACGCAGCAAAGCGTAGACATCCGCCGGGGCGATTTTCTCTTTGGTTAACACCTCGCTTGCATGAGCGGAGTTAGTGTTCACTTTCAGGCTAATCAACACCACCAGCATAATGACCGAGGCTACGCTGCCCATGATAAAGTTATAGGCCGGAGAGAGGTTAAACAGCAGGCCAGAGAAAGAGGACGCCACCGCCCAGCCAAGCGAACCCCACATACGAATTTGGCCAAATTCCATACCGTTTAAGCGGCTGAAACGGTCAGAATAGGATTCGCACGCCGCCACCCCCGCATACCAGGCAAAGCTTAAATAGAGCGCACCGAGGATAATCCCCAGCAGGGTGTTGGACATTAACAGCGGCTGGTAAACATAAATAAAGAACGGAGCCATCAGGGCCGACATCGCCACCACAAAATAGAGCAGGTATTTGCTCATGCCGATCTTATCGAGAATATAGCCATAGATGGGTTTCAGAATAACGGAGAACACACCGTTAACCGCAAATACCGTCCCGATAACCGTACCGCTGAGATTGGCTTTTTGTCCGAGCCAGATTGCCAGCAGGCCAATACTGGCCGACCAGGTAAAAAAGTAGAGAAAAATAAAACTGCTTATTTTGTAATATTCGGTTCTGTTATTCGTAGATGTATTTTTCATATCATCCTCGCCGACGTGTAGGGCCAGAGTTTTTATAATGTGAACGACAGCTGACGTTCGCCTCCAGGTTCGCGGATCACGACCTGGTGATGAGTAATATTCAGTTGCGGCACTGCCGCGTAGTGTTGTTGTTTTTCACTGGCGATGACGGCACAACACAGCCAGCTCTCCCCTTGCGGGATATCGGTTTTCAGCAGCGGAACAGAGGCGCACTCCGGGAACATAATGCTGCTGTTCGGCGGCGTCACGATGCTGTCTGGCTGGCGCAACAGTTCTGGCGACAGGCACACAATGGCGCTGCTGCCGTTTTGCGCGTCCAGGTAACAGCCGTGCTCGCGAAGTTGATGTTCAGCTTTCATCACGGCAAAGCCCCCCTCCACCGTTTGCAGAACGCGGGCGCTGTTGATACGGTGCAGGCGCAAATGCCATTCCCCGAACGGGACTTGCCAGGTTTCGATATGGACGTCGTGCCACGGTGACCAGCGTGAATAGAGGTAATTTTCATCCACCCGTACCGCGTCGCACCCGCGGCGACCGCGGAAGTAGTTATCCCCGTCAGCCAGCAGCAGCATGGAGTCACAGGCGGCGTGCTTCAGGCCATAACGCCCGCGTTCAATGGTGAAACCAAAATGGCTGGAGTAGGCAAATTTGGTGTATTTGGCTTCGGTATTGACGTAGTTATTCAGTTCAAGCTGCCCGGCGGTGAGCAACGTGACATGCTGCGATGCGTCCGCGTGTATCAGGATCTGTTGGGCATGGGGGATCACCTGTTTTTCAGCAAGCGCGGGCAACGGCTGCTCTTCGGCCTGCCAGAACGGGTGAGTCTCTGGTAGAGCCAGGATCAGGTATGTTTTCAGCGCCCAGTACGGTGAGCCAGGGGAGTTGTAGTCTTCACACATCGCCAGGTTGGGATAGGCAAAGCCGAGCGTCAGAATACCGTCACGATCGGTAATGGGCTGCTGTTGCCACCAGCGCAGATGGCGCAGAACAATCCCTTTCACGATACCCGGCGTGAACACCTCCAGCCCGGAAAAGGCCACCGCACTCCAGAAGGCAACCATCGCAAAGCGGTAGGTCAGGCTGCGGCCAAACGGCACCGACGCGCCATCAGCGGCAGACATATAAATAAAGTCCGTGGCAAACAGACGCGAGCGTTCACGCAGAATGGTCGCCCTCGGTTCATCACCACTCAGGGTCGCGTAAATCAGACCGTAGAAGTGGAACGCCATCGAGATGTAATAATCTTTCGGTCGCCCTGGGCCGTCGGAATACCAGCCATCACCCAGATAGTAGGCGTCCATCATCGCAAAACGCTCATCGATGGCCCGTTGGCTGAACGGCAGCCCGGCGCGTTTAAACCCAAGCTGAACCATAATGGCAAAGTAGTTCCAGTTGCTGTCCGGCATCTGGGCATCTGTTATCTGGTTCAGCCAGGTGTGCAGATTCATCAACTCGCGCTCCGTGAACTGCGACGTCAGTGTGTCCTGCAACAGTGACAGCCCCAGCCCGTACGACGCCATCTCTACCAGACGCTGATCGTAAGGCGCGGTTTCCCCCCAATAGCCCTCGCTGTGCGGATCGGTACCAGACCGGATAGCCGCAATGTACTTGTTGCTAAACGCGGTGGTTTCACCGGATGCCATCAGCGGGAATAGCCCCCACAATGCTCGAGAAAGCCCCTCCATCTGCGCGATATCCGTAGCGTAATGCGCACAGGTATCCCCCAGCGAAAAGCGCGAATGACCTGCCGGAAACTGCGTATCCAGCGCACTCAGCAGGGTATTTAACGCCGCCACTACATCCTGGCGGGAAGACAATGGATTTGATTTTTCTTTATTTACCGCCGACATAGGCTTGTCCTCGTCATCAACTGCGGCAAAGCATAGTGAATCCTCGGGGGGCAGAAATGTTAGCCATGTCACAGGAGAGAGTGATGAATAAACTCGCAGTTGAGAAAATTTAAAAAGGTGGTTTATAAAGATAGTCAGACGGGGAAAAGTTGAGTTTTATTGCACTATGCGCGACACGCTAAAATCCGATCATCTTGAGCTGATCACCTTAAACGATGCCATTGCGTCGTTTAGCCGACTCTTTGCCAATACCGTGCGTTATCACCACTGGCATCAGTGTCTGGAAATTCTGTATGTGGAGGAAGGATTTGGCGTGGCGATTGTTGATAACCGCCACTACACCATGCGCCCCGGGCGACTGTTTTTCTTCCCACCCTTTACCCTTCACAAAGTGATGGTGGATGAGCAGGCAGAGGCGATTTATCGACGCACCATTATTCACCTCGATCCCCATGCGGTGCTGAAGGTACTGCGTGATTTCCCGCAGACCCTGCAACGATTACAAAAGCTCTCACGCCGTGGCGGGGAGGCCTGGGTCGCGGATGTGTTTGCCAGCCACGCGCACATTGATCACCTGCTGGAGTGCTATGCAAAGCGCGCCAGCGTTCAGCCCCTTAACAGTGAAAATATTGCCAGCCTGCTGATTAGCCTGTTTGCCATGTTACCCGGTGATAATGACGGAGCACCCGGCAGCAGCCACGGGATCGCAAGCCAGGTGATGTTCTGGCTCGATGAACACTATCGGGAAAAATTCAGGCTGGATGCGCTGGCCGAAGAGCTGGGGAAGTCACGAAGCTACGTGTCGCGAAAATTCCATGCTGAAACGGGCGAGAAGATCCACGACTATCTGAACACTATCAGGCTGCGGAAGGCGTGCGAATGCCTGCTGCACACGGATGCCAGCGTACGTGAAATAGCCGAACAGGTGGGTTTTTCCGACGTGACCTGGTTTATCAGTGCATTCAGGAAGGGGATTGGCGAAACGCCGTTGCAGTACCGGAAGAACCATGCTGACCGCTGAGCGGGGTTATTGCCGGGTGGCGGCTACGCCTTACCCGGCCTACAAAACGACAAAACCGTAGGCCCGCGCAAGCGCAGCGCCGCCGGGTATTTTATCAACCGCTCTTCTTCCCCGGCTTTAACCCGCGATGAAACTCGTTGATGCGCTTCATCGACTTAATGGTGCGCTGCGGCTCGGTTGAGGCCACGGACAAAATAATCATCTCCAGACACAGCAGCACGGTGCCATGCAGCGGGATTTTGCCTTTCTCGCCGCCGCGCGGCACGTGGATGACCACGCTTGCCTCTTTACTGAAGCGCGACTCCAGCGCGTTAGTCAACAGGATGGTCGGAATGCCCAGACGCCTGGCTTCACGCAGGGTGGTTTGCCCTTCCCGATGAGCAGATTTCTGTGCCATCATCACCAGCACGTCACCCCGCTGAAGCGCAATCAGCTGCTCGGCCAGGCCAATGCCAGTACGGTTAAGGGGTGTGGCGGGCAGACCAATACGGCTGAACAGTCGGGCGGTGTATTCGGCCAGAATACCGGATGCGCCAATGCCAAAAATAGCGACCTGCCGTGCCTGCGCCAGCAGCGACACCGCCTGCGCCATCGCGTAACGGTTACCCGGCTCAGACAACACATCGCAGGTGTGTTGATGCCCTTCGAGCACAAAATCGATGCTCGCGTTCACGTCGCTGGTGAGGGTATTCACCGTGGTGGACATCTTTTCGCTGGAGCTCACCACCGGGCCAAACCACTGCTCCAGCGTTTGCTTCAGGTCGCGCAGCCCGGCAAAGCCCAGCGCCTGAATGGCACGGACCACGGTCGCATCGGAGGTTTTCAGCAGCGTGGCGATTTCCATTGCCGTCTGCTCCATTACTGCCTCACGGTTCTCATTGATATACCGCGCCACCAGCAGCAAGCGCGGTGTCAGCTGATGCCCGCGGGATCGGAAGCGTTCGCCATATACGTCTACCCGCGCTTTGTCTTTTCTGATCACCTGGAGGCCTCCGGCAGCGGACGCCCCGCTATCTGAGACTGCACCTGAGCGGCCATCAGCCCCAGTGAAGCGAATGAGTTTGAAATCGCCTCTTCACGGGAAATCAGGATGTAACGCCCGGTACGACAGGCATTCAGAAACTGACACCAGCCAGGCATCACCGCATCCATCGCCGCCAGCTCATCCTGCGGTTTTCCGCCCGTATCGCCACGCCAGGTAGCAAAGACAAAATCGGCGTCCAGCTCTGGCAGGCGCTCGGCGCTGACGTCAATACGCCCGCCATCCGGGATACTCTCGATAAGCGGCGGGAAGGTGAACCCGGCATCACGCAGCACGCGTCCCAGGGAGTGATAGCTGTGCATGGCGGTGATTTTGCCCTGATTAGCCTGAATCACCGACACCGTGATTTTGCGGGTATCAATGGTCGCTTTCAGCGCATTGATTTGCTCCTGATAGCGACGCTCAAGGATCTTCAGCCGCGCCTGCGTTCCCGTCAGTTGCGCCAGCTTGCGGTAAATTTCCGGCGCACCGCCATCGAGGTGATCGATACTCACCGTGGGGGCGATTTTTTCCAGTTGCTCAACCGGCGTGTTGCGGGTCGGCTCGGTGATGATCAGATCCGGTTTTGCGGCAGCAATGGCTTCGATATCGATATCCGCGGTGCCGATAAACCTGATGGAGGAGTTATCAAAATCAACGCCCGTTAACATCCCACTGGAGCGTATAAAATGGCTGCCGTCCGGTCGCGTGCGACCGTGGCTGGCAACCGGAGGCGCGCCAAGCTCGATTAAGGGGATAGTGATATCCAGATCGTGCAGCGAAACAATCCGTTGCGGATGAACGGGCACGGTAACCTTGCGCCCCAGATCGTCCGTGAACACCTGAGTCGGCTCTGCCGCACTCACCGAAAACCCGACCAGCAACAGCAATGAAAAAAGTACGCGCATCTTTATCCCCTAAAATCTGTCCCGACGCTGCCAGAGCAGCAGCAGGAAAAACGGCCCGCCAATTAAAGAAATCACAATGCCTGCGGGGAGTTGCAGCGGTAAAAACGCCAGACGACCGACGTTATCTGCCATCAGCACCAGCAGTGCGCCCAGCACGGCACTCCCCAACAACAATGCGGTTTGCCCGCCACGTAACAAGGCGCGCGCCATATGCGGGGCAATTAATCCGACAAACCCGATACTGCCCACGCAGGAGACACAGGCAGCAGTCAGCACTACAGGGGCGAGAAGGCGCAGCAGCGCCAGCCGTGGCGTACGAACGCCCAGCCCGGTGGCAGCCTGATTGCCGAGCAGGGCCACGTCGGCCGCACGGGCGGTAAAGAGCAGTAAGGCACATGCAGGCACAGCCCACCCTGCCGCCACGCTCACTAACGCCCAGTTTGCCGTATGCAGACTCCCCGCCAGCCACAGCATCGCGGTCTGGACATCACGCACGTCAGCCGTGGTCATAAAGACGCCCATTGCCGCCGCAAAAGCCCAGGAGACGCCAATACCGGTCAGAATAAAACGTGGCCGCGAAATATCACGCGCCAGAGCCACCACCAGTAATGCCGTCAGCAGCCCGCCGACCATACCCACTGCCGGACGCCAGAACAGGCTCAGCGCCGGGAACTGAAAAATCAGCAGCAACACCGTCGCGCTACAGCCCTCTTTCACGCCGATAAGCCCCGGGTCGGCCAGGCCATTACGGGTGATAGACTGCATTGCCGCCCCTGCCATCCCCAGCATGGCGCCACACAGTACGGCCATCAGCAGGCGTGGCAGACGAATATCCATCACGATGTAACGCGCATCCGCAGGCAGGCTTTCAGGGTAAAACAGCGCACGTCCGATAGCGGAAGTGGGAATAGGCAGTGAGCCGCGCGTCAGGCCAAAACTGAGCAGCAGCACCGTCATCAGCAGGAACAGCGTCAGGCACGCCAGCACGCGCGGGCGCACGAGCGCCGAAAAGGCGCCGATGCGTAACGGCCGCAGACCGGCTCGCAAAACCGCCCGCTTCATTTGAACATCCTCGATGCCATAACGATAAAGACCGGTGCGCCAACCAGCGCCGTCATAACGCCGGTGGCCAGCTCATAAGGGGTGAATAGCGTGCGGGCGGCCAGATCGGCAATCAGTAACACCAGCGCACCGCACACGGCAGAAAGCGGCACCATCACGCGAATATCTACTGACACCAGACGGCGGATCAACTGCGGTACCACCAGGCCAATAAACCCGATGGGCCCGGCAATGGAAACGGCAGCACCACACAGCAGCGCAATCGCCAGCAGTGCAAACAGGCGGGTTTTCAGCAGCGAAACGCCTAATCCCTGTGCCATACGGTCGCCCAGCGCCAGCATATTCAGCGATGGCGACAGCCACAGCGCCAGCGCGAAACCTGCACCAGCTACCCAGGATGCCGTGCGAACTATCTCGCCGTTTAATCCAGCCAAATCTCCCGCCAGCCAGGTACGCATGGCGAGCAGCGTCTGTTCATCCAGGATCAGCACGGCGGCGGTAATAGACGATGCGAATGCCGACAACGCCACGCCGCACAGAGTCACCTTCATCGGGGTTAACCCGGTGCGCCCGGCGGATGAGAACATCAGCACCAGCAGAAACAGCGCCCCGGCACCGGTCGCAGCAATCAGCGGGCGACCAAACGGCAGGCTAAGCCCCAGAGCACTGGTTAACACCACCGCCAGTGCTGCCCCGGCATTTAGCCCCAGAATATGCGGTTCCCCCAGCGGGTTGCGGATAACGGATTGCAGCAACACACCCGCCACGCCAAGCGCCGCGCCGGTGGTCAGCGCGGCGAACAAGCGCAGCAACCGCAGCTTAACGATGACGTTATGGTCGAAATTGCGCGGATCGAAATGAAGGAGCGCCTGCACCACCGTTTGCGGGGCAATAAAACGCGCGCCGACCCCCAGATGGGCAATGCCACCCGCCACCAGCAGCAGCGCAAAAAGGATGAAAGCCAGAGATGTGCGCATCATGGTTTTGCGGTTCCCTGACGAAAAGGCATAAAGAACGGCTTTCCGGTCAATGGGTTCACCGACATATGCACGTCGACATCAAAAACCGCTTTGATCAGTTCAGGCGTACAGGTATCGCCTTCATGAAGCACGCCCTGCACTTTTCCCTGCCGCAGAAAGACCAGCGAATCGCCATAGTTAACGGCAAAATTGAGATCATGGAGCACCACCACAACGGTACGTCCGTGATGGCGGGTCAGCGTGTGAAGTAGTTCCAGGATCTCGACCTGATAGCGAAGGTCGAGATACGTCGTCGGCTCATCCAGCAGGATATATGGCGTTTGCTGCGCCAGCGCCATGGCTATCCAGCAGCGCTGACGCTGGCCACCGGAAAGGCTTTCTACTGGCAGGTGAGCAAATTCCGTGGTGCCGGTCAGACGCAGGGCTTCTTCAACGGCGTGCTCGTCTTCGTCGCTCCACTGGCGCATAAAGTTTTGCCAGGGAAAGCGCCCGCGTGAAACCAGCTCAAACACGGTTAACCCTTCCGGCAGTATTGGCGATTGCGGAAGAATGCCCAGGCTGCGGGCAACCGCTTTGGTGGGTTGTTCATGAATTGCCTTCCCGTCCAGAAATGCGCTACCGCCAAGCGGCAGAAGCAGGCGCGCAATGGTACTGAGCAGGGTGGATTTTCCGCAGCCGTTCGCCCCAATCAGGACAGTCATTTTCTGCTGAGGGATCGCCAGGGAAATATCATCAACGATGATTTTTTTCTGATAGCCAGCAGAGAGGTTTTCAAGCACCAACCCCTGCTTTTTCGTGTTATGAGCCACGTGAACGCCAACTTAATAAAATGACAAACAAATAAAAATAAAACTCATTCTCTTTTGGGAGTTTGCCGCTGCGCCATGTAGTAGTCAAGCGAATAAATACCCTGAAAAACCCAGGGATAATGACGGACTACTACGCTAACAACATCTTTGTTAATCCTTTTATTTTCAGATTGTTAAAAAAGGAATGACCGGTCATGTACGGGTGTTTTTCTTTTGTAGTCGATTTTTTCTGTTTTCCATTTACTACTACATTCCAGCGTGATTGAATGATTCTCAATTACATGTTCGATGCCTGACATGGCGAACGGACAGAGCGTTAAGGGCAATGAATCACACATTCTTCCGCGAACATTCATGCGCGGGATATTTCGGGAAAACAGATGTAATGGCTAAGTTCACACCTTCTCTCTCTGGGGTAAAAGGGCGCGCGCTCTTTTCACTGTTATTCATCACACCGCTGGTACAGGCCGCAGATACCACAACGGCTAAAGATGGCGAAACGCTGACTGTTACCGCCGATCCAAATGCAACCACCGATGCCACAAACGGCTATCAGCCGCTGAACACCTCCACCGCTACACTGACCAACATGCCAATGCTGGACATCCCGCAGGTGGTGAATACCGTCAGCGATAAGGTGCTTGAAGATCAGCACGCTACCACGCTCGACGAAGCGCTGTATAACGTCAGCAACGTTGTGCAGACCAACACCCTGGGCGGCACCCAGGATGCGTTTGTACGCCGGGGCTTTGGCGCTAATCGCGATGGCTCAATCATGACTAACGGCCTGCGCACCGTACTGCCGCGCAGCTTTAACGCGTCAACCGAGCGTGTGGAAGTGCTGAAAGGCCCGGCGTCGACCCTGTACGGCATTCTCGATCCTGGCGGCTTGATTAACGTGGTCACCAAACGCCCGGAAACGACGTTTGGCGGTTCAATTTCAGCCACCTCTTCCAGCTTTGGCGGCGGGACCGGGCAATTCGATGTTACTGGCCCGATTGAAGGGACGCGCCTTGCCTGGCGCCTGACGGGTGAATATCAGGACGAAGATTACTGGCGTAACTTCGGCACAGAACGCAGCACCTTTATCGCCCCATCGCTGACCTGGTTTGGCGATGATGCCACCGTCACGGTGCTCTACTCCCATCGCGACTATAAGACACCGTTCGATCGTGGAACGATCTTCGATCTCAATACCAAACAGGCGGTAAAGGTTGACCGAAAAACCCGCTTTGATGAGCCGTTTAACATCACCGACGGGCAATCCGACCTGGCGCAGCTCAACGCGGAATACCGCCTGAACAGCCAGTGGACCGCGAAGTTCGACTATAGCTACAGCCAGGATAAATACAGCGACAACCAGGCGCGCGTGATGGCCTATGACTCTGCCACCGGCAACCTGACCCGCCGTGTGGATGCAACGCAAGGCTCGACGCAGCGAATGCACACCACCCGTGCCGATTTGCAGGGAAATGTAGATATCGCCGGCTTCTACAACGAGATCCTGACCGGCATCTCCTATGAGAATTACGATCTGCTGCGCACGGATATGATCCGCTGTAAGAACGTGAAAGATTTCAACATCTATAACCCGACCTACGGCAATACCGGTAAATGTACAACCGTTTCTGCGTCCGATAGTGACCAGACGATCAAGCAGGAGAGCTACTCCGCCTATGCGCAGGACGCGTTGTATCTGACCGATAAATGGATCGCCGTCGCCGGGATGCGTTACCAGTACTACACCCAGTATGCGGGTAAAGGCCGTCCGTTTAACGTTAACACCGACAGCCGTGACGATCAGTGGACGCCGAAGCTGGGCCTGGTCTACAAGCTGACGCCAAACGTGTCGCTGTTTGCTAACTATTCGCAGACGTTTATGCCGCAATCCTCTATTGCGAGCTATATCGGCGACCTGCCACCAGAGACGTCAAATGCTTACGAAGTGGGTGCAAAGTTTGACCTGTTCAACGGCATTACCGCCAATATCGCGCTGTTTGATATTCATAAGCGCAATGTGCTGTATACCGAAAGCGTGGGGGATGAAACCATCGCCAAAACCGCAGGCCGCGTGCGCTCGCAGGGCGTGGAAGTGGATCTCGCCGGATCGCTCACCGAGAACACCAACATCATCGCCAGCTACGGTTATACCGATGCCAAAGTGCTGGAAGATCCTGATTACGCGGGTAAACCGCTGCCAAACGTGCCACGTCACACTGGCTCCCTGTTCCTGACCTACGACATTCATAACGTGATCGGCGGGAATACCCTGACGCTTGGCGGCGGCGGGCACGGCGTGAGCCGTCGTTCAGCTACCAACGGTGCGGATTACTATCTGCCAGGTTACGTCGTTGCGGATGCGTTTGCGGCGTATAAGATGAAGCTGCAATACCCGGTGACGTTGCAGGTGAACGTGAAGAACCTGTTTGATAAAACCTACTACACCTCTTCAATCGCCACCAATAACCTGGGCAACCAGATTGGCGATCCACGCGAAGTGCAGTTTACGGTGAAGATGGAGTTTTGATGTAAAAAGGCCCGGGGCGCTATCGCTTACCGGGCCTACGATCCAATACCCTCTCCCACCGGGAGAGGGTCAGGATGAGGAGCATCACCCCTCAATATCTGCCAGATCGCCTTTTTCCTGCAACCAGTTGCGTCGGTCTTCCGAACGTTTCTTGGCCAGCAGCATATCCATCATGGCGTTGGTTTGCTGTTCGTCTTCATCGCTGATCGTCAATTGCACCAGGCGGCGCGTGTTCGGATCCAGCGTGGTTTCACGCAGCTGCATCGGGTTCATTTCGCCCAGCCCTTTAAAGCGCTGAACGTTTGGTTTGCCCTTCTTGCGCTTAAGCTGTTCAAGCACGCCCGCTTTCTCTTCTTCCGTCAGCGCGTAATACACCTCTTTGCCGAGGTCGATACGGTACAGCGGCGGCAGCGCCACGTGGACGTGACCGTTTTTCACCAGCGTTCTGAAATGCTTCACAAACAGCGCACAGAGCAGCGTGGCAATGTGCAGACCATCGGAGTCCGCATCCGCGAGGATACACACTTTACCGTAGCGCAGCTGGCTCAGATCGTCGCTGTCAGGATCGATGCCAATCGCCACAGAGATATCGTGAACTTCCTGGGACGCCAGCACTTCATCAGAAGAGACTTCCCAGGTATTCAGGATCTTACCCTTGAGCGGCATGATCGCCTGATATTCACGATCGCGCGCCTGTTTGGCGGATCCACCTGCCGAGTCTCCTTCAACAAGGAACAGTTCGGTACGGTTGAGATCCTGTGCGGTGCAGTCTGCCAGTTTGCCCGGCAGCGCAGGGCCGCTGGTCAGCTTTTTACGCACCACTTTCTTCGCCGCACGCAGACGACGCTGCGCGCTGGAAATCGCCATTTCAGCCAGCATTTCTGCCGCCTGAACGTTCTGGTTCAGCCACAGAGTAAAGGCATCTTTGACCACGCCAGAAACGAAGGCCGCGCACTGGCGCGATGACAGACGCTCTTTGGTCTGACCGGCAAACTGCGGGTCTTGCATCTTCACGGACAGAACGTACGCGCAGCGATCCCAGATATCTTCCGCCGACAGCTTCACGCCGCGCGGCAGAATATTGCGGTATTCGCAGAACTCGCGCATCGCGTCCAGTAAGCCCTGGCGCAGGCCGTTTACGTGCGTACCGCCAAGCATGGTTGGGATCAGGTTGACGTAGCTTTCCGTCAGCAGCTCGCCGCCTTCTGGCAGCCACAGCAGCGCCCAATCCACTGCTTCGGTGTCACCGTTAAAATTACCGACAAACGGTTTTTCCGGCAGCGTCGGCAGGCCGTTTACTGCTTCGCACAGATAGTCGTTCAGACCATCGGCGTAGCACCAGGTTTGTTCGGTGTTGTTAACGTGATCTTTAAAGGTGATTTCCACGCCCGGGCAGAGCACTGCTTTGGCTTTCAGCAGGTGCGTCAGGCGAGAAACGGAAAAACGTGGGCTGTCGAAGAAGCTTTCGTCTGGCCAGAAATGAACACTGGTGCCGGTCGTGCGTTTACCGCATGTCCCTACAACCTGGAGCTCTTGCACTTTTTCGCCGTTTTCAAACGCGATGTTATACACCTGGCCATCGCGCTTCACATTGACTTCTACGCGTCGGGACAGGGCGTTAACCACGGAGATCCCCACGCCGTGCAGGCCGCCCGAGAACTGGTAGTTCTTGTTAGAGAACTTACCGCCCGCGTGCAGACGACAGAGGATCAGCTCAACAGCAGGTACACCCTCTTCCGGGTGAATATCGACCGGCATCCCACGACCATCATCAATCACTTCCAGCGACTGATCGGCGTGCAGGATCACGTCTACGCGTTTGGCATGACCTGCCAGCGCTTCGTCCACACTGTTATCAATAACTTCCTGGCCCAGGTGGTTTGGGCGCGTCGTATCGGTGTACATCCCCGGGCGGCGGCGAACCGGCTCAAGCCCGGTGAGTACCTCAATGGCATCAGCGTTATAGGTTTGCGTCATGATTTAAACTAGCAATTCGCATTGATTGTCAGAGGCTGTGCAGTCCAAGAAAATCGACAATCTGGGTGAAATGATTCTCAAAGTCCGTGAAAGCATGGTTTCCGCCCTCTTCTATAGTCTGGCGGCAGGATGCGTAATACGCCACTGCCTGGCGGTAATCCAGCACTTCATCCCCCGTTTGTTGCAGCAACCAGATAAGATCGGGCGCATCAAGCGGGTCTACCTGCATAACTTTGAGATCGTAAATATGGCGAGACTCTAGCACATATTGCTGTCCGGTGTAGGGGTTCTCGTTTTGACCAAGAAAGTCCCGTAACAGCTCATATGGCCGCACCGCCGGGTTGACCACTACCGCTGGCAGCATGAAGCATTGCGATAGCCAGGTGGCGTAATAACCGCCCAGCGAGGAGCCGACGACTCCCAGGGATTCCCCGCCGTGCTCCAGCACGATAGATTCCAGCATTTCTGCGGCGTCAGCCGGGTATGGTGGCAGCTGCGGGATAATCATCTCAACATACGGATGATGTTCGCTCAGCCACGCGCGGAATTGTGTCGCTTTCGCGGATCGCGGCGAACTGTTAAACCCATGCAGGTAAAGGAGGGTAGACATCAATAGCCTTCTGAAGCGGTATCTGGACGGAATTTTAACCCTGACAAACGGCACACTTCAGTGGTCAGCACACCATCAGCGTGGAGTTCCAGCCAGCGCCAGCCTGGGGCAATGGTATCCAGGGTAAAGTTGGCACAATGCGGTTTAAACTGCACGCAGGTAGACGGCGTTGCCAGCATCCGGCGGCCGTTCCAGTCGAGATCCTGTTCCTGATGAATGTGTCCGCAAAGCAGATTTTTCACCCGTGGGAATTTGACCAGAACACGGTCCAGCGCCGCAGAGTTGCGTAAGCTGTGCTGATCAAGCCAGCTACAGCCAGCCGGTAACGGATGATGATGGAGCAACAACAGCGTATGGCGTTCCGGCTCGGCGGCGAGTTTTGTCTCCAGCCAGTCAAGCTGAAACTCGCTCAGCTCACCGTGCGGCACGCCAAATACCTGGCTGTCGAGCAGCAGGATTTGCCACTGGTCGCCCACGATGACGGTCTTGGCCGGAGAGATGCCTGCCTCCTGAAGCGCGCTGTACATGGCGGGCTGGAAGTCATGGTTGCCCGGCAACCAGACGCAAGGCACGTTAAAGCTCGCGATACCCTCAGCAAAATGCTGATAGGCCGCGGAGGATTGATCCTGCGCGAGATCGCCCGTCGCGACGATTAAATCGCAAGGACGGTTTTCAGCGTGAATCGCGCCAAGTACTGCCTGATAACTCTCCCAGGTGTTCACTCCCAGCAGAGTCTCATGCTTTTCGGCAAACAGGTGAGTATCGGTGATTTGTAATATCCTGACTGGCGCCCCACCAGCAACAGTCAGGTTCAACAGGCTTTCCAAATGGTGTCCTTAGGTAGGTTTATGACGCTAACAAACCGGAATCGCCATTGCTCCATGTGCTAAACAATATCTTAGCCAGTCAGCTAAAAACTGGTTAATTTGATGCTTTTCGTCGCGTTGATGCAACTTTTTATTCGGATAATCATACCGTGCCTTGAAGCGAAAGATCTGCTGGCTTGAACACACTTCAGCGACCATCGCGTCGTGATACAGGCGTACTGTCATTGACGGCAAGCTCCAGTAGCTAATACTGGGTGCCGTTTGCTCGATTTCCACAAGCGTAGTGTAGCGCGTTGATTCTGTGATCGTTAACCGATACTGCGCGTTGCTCACCTGATAGCTCACCGTTTCGCCGGGTGCGTCGTTTCGCGGCAACAGGCGGCGCAATTGTGCAAAATTGGTTTCGCACAAGCGCATCATTTCTGGGAAGTCAGGTGTATAACGCTTCATTTTTTCCACTCGTTTCGTAATGTCTGATAATGCAGTTGCAGCCATTGCAGGGCGATGACAGACGCTGCGTTGTCGATTTTCCCCTCTTCAACCCACTGGTAAGCCTGCTCCCGACTCACCACATGAACCCGAATATCTTCGTTTTCATCTGCCAGACCGTGGATCCCTTCCGCCGTCGTGGCGTCCACTTCGCCCACCATAATGGATAAGCGTTCACTTGTGCCGCCAGGGCTTGCCAGATAGCTGAGCACCGGTTTGGTGCGGCCAACCACCAGACCTGCTTCTTCCTGCGCTTCGCGGCGGGCGACATCTTCGACCGTCTCGCCCTCTTCTATCATCCCGGCGACCATCTCCAGCAACCATGGACTTGGGCTAACGTCATACGCCGCGATTCGGATCTGCTCAATCAGTACCACTTCGTCACGCACTGGGTCAAAGGGTAGCAAGACTGCCGCATGACCGCGCTCAAAAATTTCACGTCTGATCTCGCCGCTCATCTGCCCGTTAAACAGGCGATGCCGGAAACGGTAAAGATCCATCGAAAAAAAACCGCTATATAGCGTTTCTCGTGCAATAATTTCTACATCGTTTTTGGCGAATGTCACTGGCAACTTATCTGGTTTTTGCATGAGTCATACCTTTGTAGCAATAGTGTTGAAATCATTAATTTCAAGGCTGTATATAAGGCTATATGATAGATTGGTGCAAATTACAGCCGGATGGCACGTAACGCCAACCTTTTGGTGTGGAAGATTCTGTTAGAATCGGCAATTATTTTTAATTAGATCAGCGCTAATACTGCTTCACAACAAGGAATGCAAATGAAGAAATTGCTCCCCATCCTTATCGGCCTGAGCCTGACGGGCTTCAGTGCAATGAGTCAGGCGGAAAACCTGTTACAGGTCTACCAGCAGGCACGTCTGGGCAACCCTGATTTACGTAAATCAGCCGCCGATCGTGATGCTGCGTTTGAAAAAATTAACGAAGCACGTAGTCCGCTGCTGCCGCAGTTGGGCTTAGGTGCAGATTATACCTATAGCAACGGTTTTCGCGATGCTAACGGCGTTAACTCTAACGCCACCAGCGCATCGCTGCAGCTGACCCAGACGCTGTTTGATATGTCCAAATGGCGCGCCCTGACGCTGCAAGAGAAGAGCGCCGGTATCCAGGATGTGACCTATCAGACCGATCAGCAGACGCTGATCCTGAATACCGCCACCGCTTACTTCAACGTGCTGAGCGCCATCGACTCGCTCTCCTACACTGAAGCGCAGAAACAGGCGATTTATCGTCAGTTGGACCAAACCACCCAGCGTTTCAACGTGGGTCTGGTTGCAATTACCGACGTGCAGAACGCCCGTTCACAATACGACAGCGTACTGGCAAACGAAGTGACCGCGCGTAACAACCTCGATAATGCGCTTGAATCACTGCGTCAAGTCACCGGTAACTACTACCCTGAACTGGCCTCGCTAAACGTGGACCATTTCAAAACGGACAAACCACAGACGGTAAATGCGCTGCTGAAAGAAGCAGAAAACCGTAACCTGGCCTTGCTGCAGGCACGTCTGAGCCAGGATCTGGCGCGTGAACAGATTCGTCAGGCACAGGATGGTCATCTGCCAACCCTGAGCTTAAGCGCTTCTACTGGCGTGTCTGATACCACCTACAGCGGCTCTAAAACCAACTCTGCCCAGTATGACGACAGCAATCAGGGTCAAAACAAAGTGGGGCTGAGCTTCTCCCTGCCGCTGTATCAGGGCGGAATGGTGAACTCCCAGGTGAAACAGGCGCAGTACAACTTTGTGGGTGCGAGCGAGCAACTGGAAAGTGCACACCGCAACGTGGTGCAAACCGTGCGTTCTTCCTTCAACAACGTGAACGCCTCCATCAGCAGCATCAACGCCTATAAACAGGCCGTTATTTCTGCCCAGAGCTCACTGGATGCAATGGAAGCAGGCTATTCCGTTGGTACGCGCACCATCGTTGACGTGTTAGACGCAACGACCACGCTGTATAACGCAAAACAACAGCTCTCCAGCGCACGTTACACTTACCTGATTAACCAGCTGAACATCAAATCAGCACTGGGTACGTTGAATGAGCAGGATCTGCAAGCGCTGAACGCAGCACTCGGCAAGCCGGTTTCTACATCGCCAGATAGCGTTGCGCCTGAAAATCCGCAGCAGGTTGCCGCCGTTGATAATTTCAACGCCGACAGCAATACCCCTGCAGCACAACCTGCGGCTACGCGTTCAACCACGCCTGCCAGCAAGAGCACCAATCCGTTCCGTAATTAAGTATTAGTATTGCCCGCTGTCACTTCGCTTATTGAACCTGCTTCACCGCGGGCCGGGTAAGCGAAGTGACACCCGGCGCAAAATCACATCCAAACGTAAGTCAACGTAAAGATCTCCCTGTTTCCACCCCCCTTAGCTTCATTTTCAACCACTCATCCTCTATCCTGAGCCTTATTTACTTCGTTCTACCACTGGGTCCTGGAAGACAAAAATGAAACGGACAAAATCGATTAATCACGCATCGTTCCGCAAAAGCTGGAACGCGCGCCATCTCACTCCTGTCGCGCTGGCGATCACTGCCGTCTTTATGCTGGCGGGCTGTGAGAAAACCGACGAAACGGTATCGCTGTATCAGAACGCGGATGACTGTTCAGCCGCCACCGGCAAAGCCGCAGAATGTACTACTGCGTACAACACGGCGCTGAAAGAAGCAGAGCGTACCGCACCGAAATATGCCTCTCGTGCTGACTGCGTTGCTGAATTTGGCGAAGGCCAGTGCCAGCAAGCTCCAGCTCAGGCGGGCACGGCACCTGAAAACCAGGCGCAGGCACAATCCAGCGGCAGTTTCTGGATGCCACTGATGGCCGGTTACATGATGGGTCGTCTGATGGGCGGCGGTGCAGGCTACCAGCAGCAGCCGCTGTTTAGCTCAAAAAACCCGGCAAGCCCGGCGTACGGTCAGTACACCGATGCCAGCGGTAAAGGTTACGGTGCAGCGCAACCCGGCCGCACAATGGCCGTGCCGAAAACCGCGATGGCGCCAAAACCAGCGACCACCAGTACCATTACCCGTGGCGGCTTTGGTGAGTCTGTTGCAAAACAAACTTCCATGCAGCGTAGCGCAACGGGTTCTTCTACCCGCTCAATGGGCGGCTGATCATGGAACGTGTCAGTATTACCGAGCGCCCTGACTGGCGCGAAAAAGCGACTGAATACGGCTTTAATTTCCACACCATGTACGGCGAGCCGTACTGGTGTGAAGACGCTTATTACAAGCTCACCCTCGCCCAGGTAGAGAAACTGGAAGATGTGACCGCTGAGCTGCACCAGATGTGCCTGAAAGTGGTTGATAAAGTCATCGATAGCGACGAACTGATGGCTAAATTCCGCATTCCAAAACACACCTGGAGCTTCGTTCGCCAGTCATGGAAAACCAGCCAGCCATCGCTCTACTCGCGCCTCGACCTGGCATGGGACGGCGTGGGTGAACCTAAGCTGTTAGAAAACAACGCCGACACGCCAACTTCTCTGTATGAAGCTGCATTCTTCCAGTGGATTTGGCTTGAAGACCAGGTGAATGCCGGAAACCTGCCGGAAGGCAGCGACCAGTTCAACAGCCTTCAGGAAAAGCTGATTGAGCGCTTTGGCGAATTGCGTGAACAGCATGGCTTCAACCTGCTGCACCTCGCCTGCTGTCGCGATACAGAAGAAGATCGTGGCACAGTGCAGTATTTACAGGACTGTGCGGCCGAAGCCGAAGTCGCTACCGAATTCCTTTATATTGAAGACATCGGCCTGGGTGAAAAGGGTCAGTTCACGGATATGCAGGATCAGGTAATCAGTAACCTGTTCAAGCTCTATCCCTGGGAATATATGCTGCGCGAGATGTTCTCGACCAAGCTGGAAGATGCTGGCGTACGCTGGCTGGAGCCTGCCTGGAAGAGCATTATTTCTAACAAGGCGCTGCTGCCAATGCTGTGGGAGATGTTCCCGAATCACCCTAATCTGCTGCCCGCTTACTTTGCTGAAGATGATTTCCCGCCGATGGATAAATACGTCGTGAAGCCCATATTCTCTCGTGAAGGGGCGAACGTATCCATCATCGAAAACGGCAAAACGCTGGAAGCGGTTGAAGGGCCTTACGGCGAAGAAGGGATGATCGTCCAGGAATTTTATCAACTGCCGAAGTTTGGCGACAGCTATACGCTGATTGGTAGCTGGCTCATTAACGATCAGCCAGCCGGGATCGGCATCCGCGAAGATCGCGCGCTGATCACTCAGGATCTGTCACGGTTCTATCCGCACATCTTCGTCGAATAAAGCTTGCCCGGTGGCGCTACGCTTACCGGGTCTACGCGCGACATGTAGGCCGGGTAAGGCGAAGCCGCCACCCGGCATGTTTTTTACCCAATCTGCACCGACAACATACTCAAACTCCCCATCTCAATCCCATCAACCGGGATCGTAATCGGCTCCTGGCCATCCCACGCACCTAATACATACAGCAGCGGCAGGAAGTGATCCGCCGTTGGGTTAGAGAGTGAACCACCCTCGTGTTCCAGATAGTTCACCAGAGGGTGCTGTTCAACCGGGCCTTGCCACGTCAGGTTAGCTTTTACAAAATCGTTGAATGAGGTTGCCCACGGGTACGGCGTATTCTCTCCGTGCCAGCGTGCCGTGCGCAGGTTATGCACCACGTTGCCGCTCGCCACCAGCATAATGCCTTCATCACGCAGTGAGGCCAGCTTACGGCCAATTTCCAGATGCCAGGCCGCAGGTTTGGTACTGTCGATACTCAGTTGCACCATAGGGATATCCGCATCAGGATACATTTTGATGAGCACACCCCAGGAGCCGTGGTCAAAGCCCCAGGCTTCTTTATCCAGTGCAACCGGGACGGGTGCCAGCAGCTCCACCAGCTGTTGTGCCAGCGCAGGCGAGCCAGGTGCCGGATAATGCGTGTCATAGAGCGCCTGCGGGAATCCACCAAAATCATGGATGGTTTTTGGCGCTTCCATCGCCGTTACGCCTGTACCGCGGGTAAACCAGTGCGCGGAAACCACCACAATTGCTTTCGGGCGTGGCAACGTCTCTCCCAGATGACGCCAGGCGCGGGTATAGACGTTATCTTCCAGAACGTTCATTGGGCTGCCGTGGCCTAAAAACAGTGCTGGCATACGAGAAGAAGTCATGGTGATATCCTTACAGAAGGTGTCAATTTGATGGTTCTACATTACGCGTAATCTGGCAAAGATGAACGCAGATAAGCGTGAAGATCATCATCAGGAAATTTGAATGTAAGGAATGTGTAAAGCAGAGTCTCCGCTCTCGCTTTGCCATCAATGAATCATTAATATTAATGATAATCATTATCATAAGGAGCAGTACATGTCAGTCCCTTTGATCCTGACAATACTTGCAGGTGCCGCGACCTTTATCGGTGCGATTTTAGGCGTGCTTGGTCAGAAACCGTCTAACCGCGTGCTGGCGTTCTCACTGGGTTTTGCCGCCGGGATCATGCTGCTTATCTCTCTGATGGAGATGCTCCCTGCTGCGCTTGGCACAGAAGGCATGTCTCCGGTCCTGGGCTATGGCATGTTTGTGTTTGGTCTGCTGGGTTACTTTGCGCTCGACCGCATGTTGCCTCACGCGCATCCGCAGGATCTCATGCAAAAAAACGTGGCAACGTTGCCGCACAATATTAAGCGCACCGCAGTTTTGCTGACACTGGGTATCAGTCTGCATAACTTCCCGGAGGGTGTCGCCACCTACGTGACCGCCAGTAATAACCTGGAGATGGGTTTTGGCATCGCCCTTGCCGTGGCGTTGCACAATATTCCTGAAGGACTGGCCGTTGCCGGTCCGGTTTATGCTGCTACGGGTTCAAAACGTACCGCTGTCTTCTGGGCGGGCATTTCCGGGATGGCTGAAATCCTGGGCGGTGTGCTTGCATGGTTGATTCTTGGCAGCCTGGTTTCACCCGTTGTGATGGCAGCCATTATGGCAGCGGTCGCGGGAATAATGGTTGCTCTTTCTGTGGATGAGCTGATGCCACTGGCGAAAGAGATCGATCCTGACAACAACCCCAGCTACGGTGTGCTGTGCGGTATGTCTGTAATGGGGCTTAGCCTGGTATTGTTACAAACGGCAGGTATTGGCTGAAAGGTTGCGCTCCCTTTATTGAGGGAGCGCAATTTTATGAAGTGTAAGTGAATACCAACTATCAGTATTAATAATATAAAGTCCGACGTCATACTTTTTGACCGCCATAGAAATCAATTAAGAAATATTATTTATAACTATTCCCTGTAAAATAAATACCGCTTCGCGTATTAAATAAACGTCAAAAGATAGATGTTAATCACTGTTTAACTAAGCATCTCAGCTTTTGATATACAGCATCCATCCCACTCATAACCTCAAGCAATCTATTAATAAATCCTAAATCCCTCATTAAGAAATACTCACGAGAACACCTATATTGTGGCTGATATATTTCACCCGTTTTAATGCAATAAAAGTGTTGCAATATTAATTCATTAAATTTATTGCGATGTCCAATCTTAGATAAAGGATTATATCTTCATGCTTAACAAGACTATCCTGGCAGTTGCGACAACTGCACTGCTTTCTGGCCTGTCCTTTACTGCTGTGGCAGCAGATAACCAGGGCTCAGGGAAGATCACTTTCACCGGTGAAGTCATCAGTGCACCTTGCTCTATCACCCCTGGTGATGAAAACCAGACCATTGAATTAGGCGAAGTCGCGGATAGCGTGCTGAACAGCGGTAAAAACTCGCTGCCGGTTGACGTAAATATCCACCTGCAAGACTGTATTCTTTCCGACAACAGCGGGCAAACGCCAACCACTATCGATAAAGTGAAGGTGACATTTACCTCTGCCAGCACCGATAGCACTGACACCAGCCTGATGAAAAACACCCTGGATGGCAACATCGGCGGTGCGACCGGCGTAGGTATTCGTCTGCTGGATAGCGGCAGTAATAAAGTGACGCTGGGTACTGCGATTCCAGTGTCATTCCCATCTGTTAACTCTTATCAGGAACTGAACTTTAAAGCCCGCATGGAGCCTGTAACAGGCAAAACGGCTACCCCAGGTAACGTTCAGGCCCAGGCGAACTACGTTCTCGACTATAAGTAATTCAGTTTAACGCCTGAATTACTAGCCGATGATGGACTCATCGGCTTTTTAATTATCTCTTTAATCAGCGAAACGGATTTATGCTAAAACACTCAGCGCCTCAACTATCTCGCCTCTCTGCTTTTATAAAGCATTCGCTGAGTGCAACACTTTACTCAGCATTATTCGTCTTGCCAGTATCTGCGGTTGAATTCAACACGGATATGATTGATGTTGAAGACCGAAGTAATATTGATATTTCCCAGTTTGAGAAAAAAGGCCATATCACACCGGGTAGCTATCTCGTCCGTATTCAGGTCAATAAAAACACGTTACCTCAATCCACAACAATGGAATGGATCGCAACGGAAAACGAAAGCGGTTCACAAATTTGTGTTAATGCTGGGCAATTATCTGCTTTCGGACTGAGCACAGATTTCATTTCGCGACTCCATTATCCACAGAACGGACGTTGCCTTGACCTTTCGGCTGTTCCGGAACTGGGCTTTTCCCTTAATAAAGCGACGATGGTACTTTCCGTGACCGTTCCCCAGGCGTGGATGAAATATCAGGCGCAAAACTGGACGCCGCCAGAATTCTGGGACGAGGGTATTGCGGGTGTTTTACTCGATTATAATCTCTATGCCAGCCAGTACGACCCGCACGGGGGCGACGACAGCCAGAATATCAGCACCTACGGCACGCTCGGGTTTAACCTCGGCGCCTGGCGTCTACGTTCAGATTATCAATATAACCAAAACTTTCGTAACGGTGAGTCTACGGGCAGCGACAGCAGTCTGGCGCGAACCTATCTCTACCGACCAATCCCTTCGCTTTCATCAAAAATGACGCTGGGACAATATGATTTAAGCTCAGATATTTTTGATACCTTCCACTTTACCGGTGCTTCACTGGAAAGTGACGAAAGTATGCTGCCGCCTGATTTACAAGGCTATGCACCGCAAATTACCGGCATCGCGCAGACCAATGCCAAAGTGACTGTCTCTCAGTCTGGCCGCGTTCTTTATCAAACGACTGTCGCGCCGGGTCCTTTCACAATTTCTGACCTGGGTGAAACTTACCAGGGACAACTGGATGTGGCAGTCGAAGAGGAAGATGGGCGTAAAACCACCTTCCAGGTCGGCTCATCCTCAATCCCTTTCCTGACCCGAAAAGGCCAGGTGCGTTATAAAACTTCCATCGGTAAACCCACAGCCACGGGCCATAACGACATTAATAATCCCCTTTTCTGGACAGGTGAACTCTCCTGGGGCTGGTCGAGCAATGTCTCACTGTATGGCGGCACCATGCTGACGGCGGATGATTATCAGGCTATGACCACCGGTATCGGTTTTAACCTTGATTCACTCGGCGCGATCTCTTTTGATGTGACAGGTGCCCAGGCCACACTGCATCAGGAAAAAAATGAAAAGCAGCGTGGATACAGCTATCGCGCAAACTATGCTAAACGCTTCGAGGCAACCGGCAGCCAGATTACCTTTGCGGGTTATCGATTCTCGGATAAAGAGTATGTCTCAATGAGCGAATATCTCGCGTCTCGGGACGGTGATACCTCAACGACAAACGAAAAAGAGAGCTATGTTATCTCCTTCAACCAGTACCTTGATTCTCTGGCATTAAATACGTATCTCAACGTCACCCGTAACACCTACTGGGACAACAGCAGCAACACGAACTACTCCTTTTCGATCAGCCGCAATTTCGATATCGGCAATTTTAGAGGTCTATCCGCATCGCTGGCGTTAAGCCGCGTACGCTGGGATGACAGTGACGAAAATCAGGTCTATTTCTCATTTACACTCCCGCTGGAACAGAGTCGTAGCATTATGTACAGCTACCAGCGCTCAGGCGGCGACAGCGCGTCTCATATGGCTTCTTACTATGACTCCTCCGATCGCAATAATACGTGGAACCTATCCGCCTCTACGACCGAAGACGATTTACGCGAAGGTGAACCGTCATTGCGCGGTGGATACCAGCACTATTCCCCTTACGGACGCCTCAACCTGTCAGGAAGCGTTCAGCCTAATCAATATCGTTCAATAAGCGCTGGCTGGAATGGCTCACTTACCGCCACACGGCATGGCGTTGCCCTGCATGATTACAGCCCGGCCGATAACGCCCGCATGATGATCGATGCCGATGGCGTTGCAGGGATTGAGGTCAACAGTTCGCGTACGCGGACTAACGCATTTGGTATTGCCGTTGTCCCTTCACTCACCAACTACACCACCTCAACGGTGCGCGTAAACAGCAACACGTTACCTGATGGCGTAGACATTGAAACCTCCATCATTCGAACCACGCTGACAGAAGGTGCCATTGGTTACAGCAAACTTAATGCCACCACGGGCTACCAGATTGTCGGCATTATTCGACAGGAAAATGGTCAGTTCCCGCCTCTGGGCGTCAGTATCGTCGACAGCATTTCGGGTAAAGAGGTCGGGCTGGTCGCAGAAGAAGGGTTCGCTTATCTCAGCGGAATTAAGGAAAACAGTGCGTTACGTCTCACCTGGTCTGGCAAAGTGTGCGAAATCACGCCACCGAACCAAAGTAACCTTAGCGGTGACGCTATATTTTTACCTTGTAAAACAGTGCATTAATTCAGGATGAATAAAATGAACATCTCGATTTTCTCAAAGGGAATGATCTGTTTCCTCGGCATGTGCAACTTTGCACATGCCACCGTATCGCCCGACAGAACGCGCATCATTTTCAACGCTTCAGCAAAAAGCGTGTCGGTCAGACTGACAAACCAGAGTAAAACCGATCCTTATCTGGCTCAGTCGTGGATAGAGGATAAAGAGGGCAAAAAAACACGCGAGTTTATCTCCCCTATTCCGCCATTGTTGCGTATTGAGCCAGACGAACAAGCGCAGGTTCGCCTGATGGCCCAGAAAAAACTCAGCCAGCTTCCTGCCGATCGAGAGTCCCTGTTTTATTACAACATGCGGGAAATACCACCGAAATCAGGGCAGCAGAACGTGATGCAAATTGCGATGCAAAGCCGCCTGAAGCTGTTCTGGCGACCAAAAGCCATTGAGCTAAAAGAGGGGCAATTTGTACCACTGGATAAAGTGGTCATATCCCGTTCCACTGATGGACTGCAATTCAATAATACCAGCCCCTACCATATCACCGTGGGATATATCGGGTTGAATGGAAAAACACTCTTGCCGGGTGCAGAGAGTGTGATGGTTGAACCTTTCGGCCAGGCCAGTCAGACGCTGTCGAATTTACCTGCGGAATTTCAAATAGGCTATGTCGGCGATTACGGCGGACTGGAAATGTTTAAAGTGAGCTGTAATGCGGTGCAGACCAGTTGCCAGAGCAAGCCGGTGAAAAAGGGATAATGATGAAAAGAATCTGCTTCGCTGCAATCGCATTATTTTGTCTGTTCTCATCATCCGCATGGGCGCTGGAATGCTACAAAAGTTCAAAAGGGGGGGCAAGCCTGGTGACAACGACGTTACCGGCTTTCACTGTGCCCGCAAACGCCCCTGTCGGGCAAAAAATATGGGAAAGCGGCGATTTGCTGGTAACGGTGTATTGCGATAGTGCTACGCGCGATCACGCTAAGCCGGTCGACCAGGATCCCTGGAGTGAAAACATTTATGCCTATATCCTGGACAGTTTTCATAACACCGATAGTCTGATGACTAACAATCCTTATCTGGCGTTTGGCGTGACCTACAACGGTGTTGACTATGACATCCCTGATATCAAAATTGATACCGGTGCCTGTCTTGATAAAAAAGATGACTTTTTTGGAGAGTATAAGGTTGCAGCATGTAACGGTACCACAATACAAAAAAACGTCACTTTCACCGTACGGTTTCGCCTCTATGTGAAATTAAAATCGGTACCACAAGCACAGTTTGACTTCACTTTTCCTTCGGTCACAGTACTTACCTTTGATGGTGCTGGCGGAATAAATGTCATGCCTGGTGCAAAAAATCTGCATTACGACATTGCCGGGCTTTCAAACATTCATTTTCTGGATTGCGGCGTGGATATCCGAATCTACCCGGAGAATCAGATTGTGGACTTTGGACAGTTTACGGAGAGCGCCGTAAACGCCAAAGCGCTCACGTCACCGTTTAGCATCTCGACAATTAAAGATGCCACTGCGGGCTGTTCAGAACAATTTGACGTAACGACCAGTTTTTACACCACCGATACACTCTATGATGAAACGCACCTGGACATGGGAAATGGTTTACTCATGCGTCTCATTGATAAAACAAACGGCGACGTGACGTACAATCAGTATCTTCCTTTTGCAACCTATCGCCCTGACGATACGGTGACCACGCTGACTCATGATTATACCGCTGAGCTCACCCGCAAACCGGGTGAAGCCATTGCTCTCGGGCCATTCAGTAAAGACATTATTGTCAAAATTAACTATCAGTAGCCACACCAGCCAGAAACAAAAAAGCCGGGTTTCCCCGGCTTTTTCACATCAGCCATTTCAGCTGGCTTTGCGCTCGTGCGCCTGGCGATACTCCACCAGATCTTCAATCGTCACCACCGGCATATTGTGCAAACGCGCAAAAGTGATGCACTCCGGCGCGCGCGCCATGGTGCCATCATCGTTGGTCAGCTCACACAGCACACCCGCAGGTTTGAAACCGGCCAGGGTCACCAGGTCGATAGTCGCTTCGGTATGACCGCCACGGGTCAGCACGCCACCGGCCTGAGCACGCAGCGGGAAGACGTGTCCCGGACGATGCAGGTCGGATGGTTTCGCACCATCGGCAATCGCTGCGCGAACGGTGGTCAGGCGGTCGGCCGCAGACACACCAGTGGTCACGCCATGCGCCGCTTCGATGGTCACGGTAAAACCGGTACCAAAAGCGCTGGTGTTGTTTTCGACCATCATCGGCAGCTCGAGCTGCTTACGACGGTCTTCGGTAATACACAGGCAAACGATGCCGCTACCGTGACGGATGGTCAGCGCCATCTGTTCAACGGACATGTTTTCGGCGGCGAAAATCATGTCGCCTTCGTTTTCACGGTTTTCATCGTCAAGCACCATCACACCGCGGCCTTCGCGCAGTGCATCCAGTGCATGTTCAACACGTTGAGTTGAAGTGCCAAAAGAGGAAAGTAGCGTCTGATTCATGGTAAAAAAACCTCATTAAAATTATGGTTACCAGAATCAGGGCAGTCTTAGGAGCGCCGCATAAGCGGCAAAAAAATAACGTGAGCGGGCCCATGCCCGACTTGATCGTTACTCTCTCCCATCCGGACTCTAACCGTCGGCCCCGGAATTACACCGGATCTGCTGACCTTTGAGTTTTCACCCAAAGCGCTCGCGGGCTTTCAGCGTCACGCTGATTTACCGCCGGTGGGGAATTTCGCCCCGCCCTGAGAATAAGCGAATTAACTATAACGCTATTGATTAACCTGGGCAATGCATAAGCTTCAAACAATATTGGTTTAACCTGGTGCATGACGCGCTACAATGGTCATCAACACCGTTTCATCAAGGGAAGCCACAATGATTGACCCGAAAAAAATTGAGCAAATTGCGCGCCAGGTCCATGAGTCCATGCCAAAAGGCATTCGTGAATTTGGTGATGACGTTGAGAAGAAAATCCGCCAGACGTTGCAGGCGCAACTGGTTCGCCTTGATTTGGTCAGCCGTGAAGAGTTTGACGTGCAGACACAGGTACTGTTGCGCACCCGCGAAAAACTGGCATTGCTGGAACAGCGTTTAACCGAGCTGGAAAACCGCAATGCACAGGAAGAGGTGAAACCGGCACCAGCCATTCCGCCGGTGGACGACCAGGCATAAGTGCGGCCTGATGCCCTCTCCCACAGGGAGAGGGAGAAAAACGAACGGGCCAACTGGCCCGTTTTTTTACTGACTGTCTTTCTGGATCTTCTTAATGATGTTGGTGGTTGAACACCCGTCCTCAAAGTTGAGCACCATCACTTCACCGCCGTTGGCCCAAACCTCTTCGCTACCCGCGATTTGATCTGGCTTGTAATCGCCGCCTTTTACCAGCAGATCCGGCAAAATGCCGGCGATCAGGCGCTGCGGGGTATCTTCTTCAAACGAGACAACCCAGTCCACCGCTTCCAGCGCGCCAAGCACGATCATACGCTGTTCCAGTGGGTTCACCGGGCGCGTTTCGCCTTTCAGGCGTTTCGTTGACGCATCGCTGTTCACCGCCACAATCAGGCGGTCGCCCAACTTGCGCGCATTCGCCAGATACGAGACATGCCCGGCGTGCAGGATATCGAACACGCCGTTGGTCATCACCACTTTCTCACCGCGTTTACGCGCTGCGGCAACGGCAGCTTTCAGTTCATCTTCGCTCATCACCCCGAAACCGGTATCTGCACGGCCGCGCACGGCGTTTTCCAGCTCGATAGGCGAAACGGTTGATGTCCCCAGCTTGCCGACCACTACACCCGCAGCAGCGTTGGCAAAGTAGCAGGCTTCTTCAAGCGAGTTACCCGCGGCAAGCGTTGCAGCCAGCACGCCAATCACCGTATCGCCAGCACCAGTCACGTCATACACTTCCTGCGCCTGAGTTGGCATATGCAGTGGTGCTTTGCCCGGCTGAATCAGGGTCATACCCTGCTCTGAACGGGTCACCAGTAATGCTGACAGCTCGAAGTCAGCAATGATCTTCATGCCGCGTTCGACAATTTCAGCTTCCGTTTTGCACTTGCCCGCCACCGCTTCAAACTCAGAAAGGTTTGGCGTCAGCAGCGTTGCACCGCGGTAGCGTTCAAAATCCGTCCCTTTCGGGTCGATAAGCACAGGGACATTGGCTTTACGCGCCAGCTGGATCATCTTCTGAACGCTTGCCAGCGCGCCTTTGGCGTAGTCGGAAAGCACCAGCGCGCCGATATTCCCAAGCGCCTGATTGATGCGCTCGTGCAGCGGCTCAGGATCAACACCTTCAAACCCTTCTTCAAAGTCGAGGCGGATCAGCTGCTGGTTACGGGAAAGTACACGCAGTTTGGTAATCGTCGGGTGTGTCGGAACAGATACGAAGTCACACTTCACGTTCACGTCCGCCAGCGACTTACTCAGCGCACGCGCTGCATCGTCGATACCGGTCAGCCCTACCAGACGCGAATGCGCGCCCAGAGAAGCAATGTTCATCGCCACGTTTGCCGCGCCGCCGGGACGCTCTTCAATGGTGTCTACCTTGACCACCGGAACAGGTGCTTCCGGAGAGATGCGGCTGGTTGGCCCATACCAGTAGCGATCCAGCATCACATCACCGACAACCATAACCCCAGCACGTTCAAACTCTGGCAGTGTTACTTTCATTCCTGACTCCAGAAAGATTCACAATTTGCGCGCGATAATATCACACTTGTTTTGTTACGCACGGTTCCACCAGCCACTTCTGCCAGCTGGCGGTGACCTGCGCGCGTTCCTGCGTAAAACAGTCCAGCGCCACATTGCCGGGCTGTTCCTGTAATGCCAGATGATGCAGCTCATCCCGTAATGTGGTGTAGGCGCGCGTTAACGCCTGCGCTTCCTGCTCATCCATAATGTCGTTTTGTGCCAGCAGTTCCAGAATGCGTACATTGTCCGACCAGCGGATAAGCTTCGGCTTCTCGTTAGCATGGCGCAGCACCAGATACTGCGTAATAAACTCGATATCTGTAATACCGCCTTCATCGGCTTTAATATCAAAGCGGTCGCGATGTTTATTACCTAAGTGGGCGCGCATTTTTTCACGCATTTCACGCACTTCAGTTTGCAGCGTGCTGCCGTCACGCGTTTTGGTCATCACGTCGCGACGGATGGTATCGAACTGGGTTTTAAGCTGCGGATCGCCATAGACGACGCGTGCGCGCACCAGCGCCTGATGCTCCCACGTCCAGGCTTCGTTTTGCTGGTAATCGGCAAACGACTCCGTGGATGTCACCAGCATCCCCGCGGCACCCGATGGGCGCAGACGCGCGTCCACTTCATACAAAATGCCCGACGAAGTGCGGGTGCTGAACAGGTGCATAATGCGCTGTGCCAGGCGCAGATAGAACTGACGCCCGTCGATCTCACGTTCGCCGTCGGTCATCACATCCACCGGGCAGTCATGCAGGAAGATCAAATCAAGGTCAGAGCTATAGCCCAATTCCCAGCCGCCAAGTTTCCCGTAACCCACCACGGCAAAACCGCGGCCTTCACGGTCGGCCAGGTGTTTCGGTTGCCCGTAGCGCGCCACCATTTGCATCCACGCCTGCTGTACCACCGCATCGATGATGGCTTCGGCAAGCCAGGTTAAGTGATCGCTCACTTTCATTACCGGCAATGTTCCGGCGATATCCGCCGCAGCCACACGCAGCATCTGCGCCTGTTTAAACTGACGCAGCGCCTCCAGCTGTTGTTCTTCATCCTCTTCCGGCACGCGTAGCAAGTACTGACGCAGCTCATCCCGGTAGGCATCGGTCGCCGTCGGCTGATAAAGCGTGTTCGGGTCGAGCAGTTCGTCCAGCAGCAGCGGGTAGCGGGCAAGTTTATTGGCCACCATCGGTGATGCGGCGCACAGCGTGATGAGGTGTTTCAGCGCGCCAGGGAACTCGCTCAGCAGTTCAAGGTAGGTTGTCCGCGTGATGATCCCGCTCAGCAGCGGCATCATGCGCGACAATGGCACAGGTGCATCCGCACGGGAGCAGACATCGCTCAGCAGATGCGGCATCAAATGATCCAGCACCTGACGGCCACGCGGGCCGATCGCGCGCTTGTTCAGCTCACCACGGAAATCTGCAATCAGCACCACCACGCGGTGACGGTCATCGTCACTTAAGTGAGCCAGTACCGGCGTAGTGTCATCTTCCTGCAACGCATCCTGCCACAGCTCGCGCCAGTGCTCAGAGAGCGTATCGTCCTGAGATTCACTTTCATCGTCGCCGATAAGGTCGTTAAAGATCCGGCGTACGCCCGCCATGTGGGCTTCCAGCTTTTCGGTCAGTGCCGTCCAGTCGTCCACCCGCATTCCCCAGGCCAGACGTGCGCGATTAAGGTCATCGCCCGGCAGGGTCTGCGTTTGCTCATCGTTAATGCTTTGCAGCAGGTTTTCCAGCCGACGCAGGAACAAATAGGCGTCGTGAAGCGTGCTGGCATCACCTTCCGGCAGAAGATGAAGCTGCTCAATGGCGGTCAGGGTCGGTAGCAACGAACGGGATTGCAGCGAAGGCTCACGCCCGCCGCGAATAAGCTGGAAGACCTGAACGATAAACTCAATTTCACGAATACCGCCCGCGCCGAGTTTGATGTTGTCTTTCAGGCCACGGCGGCGCACCTCGCGGGCAATCATCCCTTTCATGTTACGCAGTGACTGGATCACGCTGAAATCGATATAGCGGCGGAACACAAACGGGCGCAGCATGGCGCGCAGCTCGTTGGCGTAGACATCGCCGTTGTCGCCCATGATCCGCGCTTTGACCATCGCATAACGCTCCCAGTCGCGCCCTTGCTCCTGGTAATAATCTTCCAGCGCCGCAAAGCTCAGCACCAGCGGACCGCTGTCGCCAAACGGACGCAAACGCATATCTACGCGATAGACAAAGCCATCCTGAGTAGGTTGATCCAGCGCTTTAATCAGGCGCTGCCCCAGGCGGGTAAAGAATTGCGCGTTGTCCAGCTCACGCCGACCGCCGCGCGTCGTTCCTTTCTCGGGCCAGGCAAATATCAGATCGATATCGGAAGAGAAATTCAGCTCTCCACCGCCGAGCTTGCCCATCCCCAGGATCAGCAACGGCTGAGGAACCCCCTCTTCGCTGCACGGCGTACCCCACTCTTTGCAGCAGGCGTCGTACAGCCAGTCTCGTGCCGCGACAATCAGCGTCTGCGCCAGCTCGCTCAACTGTTGCAACGTGCTCTCTTCGCTGACCAGCTCCAGCGCCTGCGCCCAGGCAATGCGCACCATCACCCGGCGGCGGAACAGACGTAGCTCGCGCATCAGCGTTACTTCATCAGCCACGCCACTGAGCGCGGTTTGTAGCCAGCTGGCATAATGCCGCCACTCGTCAGCCTGCGGTGGTGAGCTCTCAAGCTCCGCCAGCCAGTCAGGGTTAGCGGTTACGCTTGCCTGCACAAAATCACTGAACGTGAGCACGCTTTTAGCCTGCTCGCTTAATGATGACGCCGGTAATGACTCAGGCAGACGTTCGCAAACGGTCTGCCACTGCTGCTGTAACTGCGAAGAGAGCGGCATTATTGGGGTTCCTTGCCAGAGTTAACGTTTTCCGCTGTGCAGCCAGAACGGATCCTGCGAAATGGCCTCGTTGCGGAAATGCTCTATTTCTATGTGTTGCCGGGTTTCGATGGCGTGCTTCAGCCCCTGCCAGTTATCCAGCCAGGCCTGTGCTTTAGCATCATACGCACCCGCCAGCAGCAAAATGCTGTCGATGTTGCGTGCCAGACGGGGAAGCTGGTCACCATACTGATCGCCCAGCGGGTACGCAAAGGTGGTTCTCAGTTCAGCGGCATGGCGAGAAAGATGGGTATCGGCAAAACGTTTGAACGATTCGGCGATTTTAGCCTGCGCTTTCGCGTCCAGGAATGTGCGCCAGCCGTGCGAAACCAGGAACTCTGTCAGCGCCAGTTTTGCCGTTGCGGTTTGCGGGCTATAGATGGCTGTCTGCGCCGACACATCCGAAAGCATCACCGCTTCGGTTTGCGTCAGTAAATCACGTAAGTGAGCGCTCGCTTTACGAGGAACAATACCGCCAAACAGCGCCAGGGTATGGCGCACCAGGCCAATCGCCGCCAGCACATGGGCTTTCGCCCCTTTCACGCCGCGTGACCACAGTTCTTCATGGTATTGCCATTGCGAAAGCGCCAGCTCCAGAGACGCTTCCAGTCCTTGCTCTACAGAGGCTTTCGGCGCTACGCGCAAAATAGCAGTCGGCTTCAGCACGCGTGGCGCATTGCCGGCCGCCAGATGGTATCCACGCGCGGCTTTGCTCAGACTGCCCTGGCGCGCAGGCTGATTCACCAGCCTGCGCGCCAGCTTCAGCACATCTTCAGCCTCGCCTTCGAGCAGCTCAAGCTCCAGTTCGCAAATCGGTTCCTGGAATTCGCCCGCTTTTACTTCACCCAAATCAAGGGCGATTTCGATGCGGCTTTTACCTTCGTTCACCAGCCATTTTTCGCGCCAGAAATCGGTGCTGAACAACGGTTGCACCTGCTCCGCAAGCGTTGCTGGCAGCCCGCCGTCGGGCCAGACTTCAGCCGGGAAACGATCCAGTTCAAGTTCGGGCTTGCTGATGTCGATATTATATTCAGGACGCTGATGTAAACCGCCCACCACATGGCCGGCGATTTTCATCGTCATTTCGTAGTGCCCGCTGGCGCCACGAATACGCAGCCCCATATCATGACGGCGCAGCCAGTTGTCCGGCGTTTCGTAATAGATGTTAAGCAGTTGAACCGGTTCATGATGCTCGCCGGTCAGCTGATTCAGGTGTTGACGGAGTGCATCAACGCTATCTTTTTCTACTATAAATTTTAATTCGATCTCTTGAGCCATAGCCTTGTACTTACGGTTGTGTCACAGCTGAATCAATTAAGGCGAACTTACTCGCCAGTTTCTTGTCAGTACATAGTATTTTGCGCCAAATTGCCACGCAATGAGCAATTTGACGGGTGTAAAAGTTTGAAGCAGTGGTTAGCAGGACACAGATGATTCTGATTGATGATGAATACTTTGCGTAGAGACACTGTTACCACTACTATCGTTCCACTTTTTATGAAAATAACGACTGATATGCTTAAATTACGCCTGATTGGACTCACTTTACTTGCTTTAAGCGCCGCGACGGCGGTACACGCTGAAGAGAAACGTTACGTTTCTGACGAACTGAACACCTGGGTACGCAGCGGCCCTGGGGATAATTATCGCCTCGTGGGCACGGTAAATGCCGGCGAGGAAGTGTCGCTTTTACAGACCAACACTGACACCAACTATGGTCAGGTTCGCGACAGCACTGGTCGTACTTCCTGGATCCCACTGAAAGAGCTGAGCAATGTGCCAAGCCTGCGTACCCGCGTACCGGATCTGGAAAATCAGGTGAAAACCCTGACCGACAAGCTGAACAATATTGATGGCACCTGGAATCAGCGCACCGCAGAAATGCAGCAGAAAGTGGCGCAGAGCGACAGCGTGATAAGTGGCCTGAAGGACGAAAACCAGAAGCTGAAAAACGAGCTGATTGTCGCGCAGAAGAAAGTCAATGCCGCCAACCTCCAGCTCGATGACAAACAACGCACCATCATCATGCAGTGGTTCATGTATGGCGGCGGCGTGCTGGGCGTCGGTCTGGTGATGGGTCTGGTTCTGCCACTCCTTATCCCTAGCCGTAAGCGTAAAGACCGCTGGATGAATTAATTCGTCTTCGATGCCAGACTTACGTACTATCTTGCGAAAAGAGAAAACGGGAGTGTTGGGCGTGAAGAGTTATCTGGTCGGTGGTGCGGTTCGTGATGCGTTGTTAGGTCTGCCGGTCAAAGATAAAGACTGGGTAGTGGTCGGCGCCACGCCAGAAGAGATGCTCAACGCGGGCTACCAGCAGGTTGGCCGCGATTTTCCTGTTTTTCTGCATCCACAAAGCCGCGAAGAGTACGCCCTGGCGCGCACAGAACGAAAATCCGGTTCTGGTTATACCGGCTTTACCTGCTATGCCGCGCCGGACGTGACACTGGAGCAAGATTTACTGCGCCGTGATCTCACGATTAACGCCCTGGCGCAGGACGACCAGGGCCACATCATTGACGCATACGGCGGTCAGGACGATCTGAGCAACCGTATTCTGCGCCATGTCTCCCCTGCCTTTTCCGAAGATCCGTTACGCGTGCTGCGCGTGGCGCGTTTTGCTGCCCGTTACGCCCATCTGAGCTTCCGTATCGCAGATGAGACGATGGCACTGATGACGGCCATGACGGATGCTGGCGAACTGGAACACCTCACACCAGAGCGCGTCTGGAAAGAGACGGAAAACGCTCTGACGACCCGCAACCCACAGGTCTTTTTCCAGGTGCTGCGCGATTGCGGCGCACTGAAAGTTCTCTTCCCGGAAGTGGATAATCTGTTTGGCGTCCCGGCTCCGGCTAAGTGGCACCCGGAAATTGATACCGGCGTTCACACGCTGATGACGCTGAGTATGGCTGCGATGCTGAGCCCGGAAGTGGACGTGCGCTTTTCCACGCTGTGCCACGATCTTGGTAAGGGGTTAACACCAAAAGCGCTCTGGCCGCGCCACCACGGACACGGTCCGGCAGGCGTGAAGCTGGTTGAAGGACTGTGCCAGCGCCTGCGCGTGCCTAACGACATCCGTGACCTGGCGAAACTGGTGGCAGAGTTCCACGACCTGATCCACACCTTCCCGATCCTGAAACCGGCCACCATCATTAAGCTGTTCGATAACATCGACGCCTGGCGCAAACCGCAGCGCGTGGAGCAAATCGCCTTAACCAGCGAAGCCGACGTGCGTGGGCGCACCGGGTTTGAAGCCTGCGATTACCCGCAAGCGCGTTTGCTGCGTGAAGCGTGGGATGTCGCCAGAGCCGTGCCGACAAAAGATGTCGTCGACGCCGGATTCAAAGGCCCGCAAATTCGCGAAGAGCTAACGAAGCGCCGGATTGACGCGGTAACAGCGTGGAAGGAACATCGTTGCCCTCAGCCCAAAGACTGAGGGCAATCGGTCAGAAGAAGACCACGTAAACGGCAGCCGCCACGATGAAGCGATAGATAGCGAACGGAATAAACGAAATACGCTTAATCAGTTGCAGGAAGGTTTTGATCGCAATCAGCGCCACGATAAAGGCAGTGATAAAGCCCGCCGCGAACATCGGAATATCGCCTGCCGTCAGGAAGTGGTAGCTCTTATAGACGTCGAGCACGGTCGCGCCCATCATCATCGGCACCGCCAGCAGGAACGAAAACTCCGACGCTGCATAACGGCTGACACCCATCAGCATCCCGCCAGAAATGGTCGCCCCTGAACGGGAGAAGCCCGGCCACAGCGCCAGACACTGGAAGCAGCCAATCATAAACGCCTGGCGATAGGTCATATCGTCCAGACCTTCTGCGCGTGGCGTTTTCGGTTTCAGCACTTCCGCCGCAATCAACAGGAAGCCCCCCACCACCAGCGCGTACATCACGTTTATAGGGTTGAAGAGCGATTTGATCGTGTCATGGAACACCAGCCCCAGCACTACTGCCGGAACCATCCCCAACAGGATATGGATAAGCGTCAGGCGGCCTTTACCTGCCCCTTCGTGCTCTGGCGGACGACCGAAGTGGATACCAATCAAACCAAACAGACGACGCCAGAACATCACGACTACGGCCAGAATAGAACCGAGCTGAATAACGACTTCAAATGTCTTTGCCGTATCCCCTTCAAAGCCCAGCAGATGACCAACGATAATCATGTGACCGGTACTGGAAACCGGTAAAAACTCCGTCAATCCTTCGACCACACCCAGTATTGCCGCCACCAGCAGCGAGTGTATATCGCTCATCTATAAACCCCTAAAAAGATATAAAAAAACGGTTCACCCATCAGGCAACCGTGAAAGTTACAGCGTTAAGACCGATATAACAGAAAATGGTTTAGCAATTATGACGTTAATTACGGCCTTTCAGATTATGGCCACGCTCAATAATAACGCCAACATTTGTTGCACGCGCCACGGCACCAGGTTTGCTCAGTTTGATGCGCACCCAGGGCGAGTTGAATTTGTTCAGCAGCAGTTCCGCAACCTCTTCCGCCACGCGTTCTACCAGCGCAAAACGTTGCCCTTCAACGTGGCTGATGACCGTTTCACTGATATCGGCATAGCTGAGGCAGTCATTGACGTCATCACTTTTTGCCGACTTGCGGTTATCCCAGCCCATTTCGATATCGAACACCAGCTTCTGTTCAATGGTCTGTTCCCAGTCGTAAACACCAATAGTGGTGATTACCGAAAGTTGCTCTATAAATACAATATCCATCACGACCTGCCTGCTTTTTGGCTAAACCGGATACCACTTCCGGCGAATTATGCGTATTATCCACAGATGTTGAGAATACAGATACATTTTCAAAACGGAACAGCGTTATGAGTGCAATCGCGCCTGGAATGATCCTCCTCGCCTACCTTTGCGGCTCAATCTCCAGCGCCATTCTGGTCTGCCGCATCGCCGGGTTACCTGACCCTCGCGTAAGTGGTTCCGGGAACCCCGGGGCGACCAATGTACTACGAATTGGCGGCAAGGGAGCAGCCGTAGCGGTTTTGATTTTTGATGTTCTGAAAGGAATGCTACCCGTCTGGGGCGCCTATGCTCTGGGCATTACCCCGTTTTGGCTTGGCCTCATCGCCATCGCCGCCTGTGTTGGCCATATCTGGCCCATATTTTTCGGATTTAAAGGCGGCAAAGGCGTTGCAACCGCGTTTGGTGCTATTGCGCCTATCGGCTGGGATTTAACCGGCGTCATGGCCGGCACCTGGCTGCTGACCATTTTACTGAGCGGTTATTCGTCGCTGGGTGCGATTGTCAGCGCACTGATCGCGCCGTTCTATGTCTGGTGGTTCAAGCCGCAATTTACCTTCCCGGTATCGATGCTCTCCTGTCTGATCCTGCTGCGTCACCACGACAATATTCAGCGTTTGTGGCGACGTCAGGAAACGAAAATCTGGACGAAGCTGAAGCGAAAAAAGAAAGAATCTGAGTAATCGACATGCCCGGCGGCGCTTTGCTTGCACGGGCCAACAGCGACATTGCCCCCTTCAGGTTATGTCTTATAACCAAATGTGATTTAGGTCACCTTCTGCCTGTGGTAACTGTTAGAGACACAACACAACCACACAAAAAGAAAATGGCAGAAATTACAGAAACAGCTCCCCTTTCAACGGCAGGAAATGCCCCTGATGGCGACATCAAGTGGGTACGTAACGCATCAGACGTTTCACGCCTGGTCAACGACGGCTCTCAGGGCCGGGCCAATGCCCGTATCGTCATCGGTATCGCGCTGGGCGGTATTTTCCTGGATGCCTACGATCTTGGCGCGCTGGCGTTCGGTATCAAAGATATTACCCGCGAATTCAGTCTCACCCCTGCGGGCACCGGGATGGTGGCTTCGGCCATAACCTTCGGTGCCATTGTCGGGGCACTGCTCGGCGGTTATCTCACGGACAAAATCGGGCGCTATCGCGTCTTTATGGCCGACATGGTGTTCTTTGTGGTCGCGGCCATCGCCTGTGCGCTGGCGCCAAACGAGTATGTACTGGCAGGCGCACGCTTTGTGATGGGTCTCGGCGTGGGGATTGACCTGCCGGTGGCGATGGCGTTTCTGAGCGAGTTCGCCAGGTTGAAAGGGCCGGGGAATAAAGCCTCAAGCGTCGCCATGTGGTGCCCGACCTGGTATGCCGCCATCAGTATCTCTTACCTGCTGGTGCTCTTTTTCTACGCCGTACTGCCGGAAAGCCACAGCGACTGGTTGTGGCGTTTGATCCTGGGCTTTGGCGCGGTACCTGCACTGGTGATTATTGCTATCCGCAGCCGCTATATGAGCGAGTCTCCGGTCTGGGCGGCGAATCAGGGTAACCTGAAGGAGGCGGCGTCTATTTTACGCCAGTCGTATAACATCAACGCCCACGTGCCGCAGGATGCGCTCGACCAGCCCGCACCGGTGGTCAACAAGGCGAAATGGTCAAACTATCTGAACCTGTTCCGCGGCATCTATTTACGACGCACTACGCTCGCCACACTGCTGTCGGTGGTTTCCTCGTTCGCCTATAACGCGGTCGCCTTTGGACTGCCGGTGATTATCTCCAGTTTCTTTGTGCAGTCGATGCTGACCACTATTCTGATTTCGCTGGTGCTTAACCTGCTGTTTGCCTTCGTGGGTGGGCTGCTGGCGGTGCGCTACGTGCCGCGCTTCGGCGCATGGCGGATGTCGCTTGCGGGTTACGCCTGTCAGCTTATCGCCCTGCTCGGCCTGGCGCTGATTGGTCGCCCCGAGGGCGCAGCAGAAGGTGTTGCCGCCGTTGCGATGCTGGCTCTGTTCCTGTTTGGTCAGGGCTTTGGACCGGGCGCGCACACCATGACCTTTGCCTCCCTGAGCTACCCGACCTCGCTGCGCGGTGTGGGCGTAGGCCTTAACCAGACGCTGATGCGCAGCAGTTCAACGCTATCGCTGTTCCTGTTCCCGTTGCTGGTCGCGTCCCTCGACACCGCCGTGTTCTGGGTGATCGCCCTGGCGCCGTTTATCGGCCTGGCCTCACTGCTGGCGATCCGCTGGGAACCGTCCGGGTATGATGTGGATGCGGAGGATTACCGGTAGTTTCTTCTTTAACTGAATTGTGGAATGGTTCCGTTCACTACAGCACCTCTGCTATCTGAAACGCCCGCTGCGGTGAACGGAACAAACCTCAAGACTTATCCATAAGCGACTCATATGACAGCCTTCATTTCCGCCAGGGCATACTGAAACGTAACCCGATGGTGAGCAGATGGATGCAGCATGTTAGCAACTCCGGTCACTGATAACTCTTACAAAGGCTGGCAGGCATCGCTTGCTCTGCAATTTTGTCACACCCCTGAGAAAACCCTCCTGCACTCCGCTCACCATGTCGGGCCGCTCACCGTTCAGCGGCCATTTTATCCCGAAGGTGAAACCTGCCATCTCTACCTGTTGCACCCGCCTGGCGGGATTGTCGGTGGTGATTCGCTGGATATCACCGTACGGCTGGACGCGAAAAGCCACGCACTGATCACCATGCCCGGTGCCAGTAAGTTCTATCGCAGTAGCGGACCACAGGCCTGCCTGAACCAGCACTTTTACCTTGATGAAAATGCAACGCTGGAGTGGCTACCGCAGGACACCATTGTCTTCCCCGGCGCGAATGCCGCATTGCGTTCCGTCTTTCACCTGCGGGCATCCAGCACCTTGCTGGCCTGGGAGCTTTACTGTCTGGGCCGCCCGGTCATTAATGAAACCTTCAGCCACGGCACGCTTGAGAGCCGTCTTGAGGTATGGGTCGACGACGAGCCACGCCTGATTGAGCGCCAGCATCTCAGCAATGGCGACCTGACGCCCGTCGCCGGCCATCCGTGGATCGGCACCTTACTGTTTTATCCCGCCTGCGAAAATCACCTTGAAACGGTACGCGAGCGGCTCGGTCCGCTGGACAATTTTGCCGGTGCCACCCTCACCGACGACCTGCTGTCGGTACGCTTTCTTGCACATGACAACCTGATTTGCCAGCGGGTAATGCGCGATATCTGGCAGTCGCTTCGCCCGCTTTTAACCCCCAAAACCGCCTGTTCGCCGCGTATCTGGCAGACATAAGAGAAACGTTATGGAACTGACCCCCAGAGAAAAAGACAAGCTGTTGTTGTTCACCGCCGCGCTGGTTGCCGAACGCCGTCTTGCGCGCGGGGTAAAACTCAATTACCCGGAATCGGTCGCGCTGATCAGCGCCTTTATTATGGAAGGCGCACGCGATGGCGAAACCGTGGCCTCGCTCATGGAATCAGGCCGCCATGTCCTGACGCGTGCGCAGGTAATGGAAGGTGTACCGGAGATGATCCCCGATATTCAGGTGGAAGCCACCTTCCCGGACGGATCAAAGCTCGTCACCGTTCACAACCCGATCGTGTAAGGAGCCACTGATGATCCCAGGCGAATATCAGGTTAAACCCGGCAATATCGCTCTTAACACCGGGCGTAAAACAGTGAGTGTGATCGTTGAAAACCACGGCGACAGGCCGATCCAGGTAGGTTCGCATTACCATTTTTATGAGGTAAACCCGGCGCTGAAATTCGATCGTGAGGCCACGAAAGGCTATCGGCTCAATATCCCGGCAGGCACTGCGGTGCGCTTTGAACCCGGCCAAAAGCGCGAGGTAACGCTGGTTCTGGTGGCGGGCGCACAGCGCATTTTCGGTTTTCGCGGCGATGTGATGGGAGAGGTGAAAAATGGCTGACATTTCACGCAAGGCTTACGCCGACATGTTCGGCCCGACCACCGGAGATAAAGTGCGTCTGGCCGATACCGAACTGTGGATCGAAGTCGAAAACGATCTAACGGTGTACGGCGAAGAGGTTAAATTCGGCGGCGGAAAAGTGATCCGCGATGGCATGGGTCAGGGACAAATGACTTCGCAGGCGTGTGTGGATCTGGTGCTGACCAATGCGCTGATTGTCGATCACTGGGGGATCGTGAAAGCCGATATCGGCGTCAAAAACGGCCGGATCTTTGCCGTGGGTAAAGCCGGAAACCCGGATATCCAGCCCGGTGTGACGATCCCGATTGGCGCCGCAACGGAAGTGATCGCCGCCGAAGGGAAGATCGTTACCGCCGGCGGGATCGACACCCATATTCACTGGATCTGCCCGCAGCAGGCAGAAGAGGCGCTCGTCTCTGGCGTTACCACCATGATCGGTGGCGGAACGGGGCCAGCGGCAGGTACTAACGCCACCACCTGTACGCCAGGGCCGTGGTATATCGCCCGCATGTTGCAGGCCGCCGATACGCTTCCCGTCAACATCGGTTTACTGGGTAAGGGAAATGGCTCGAACCCTGACGCCCTGCGCGAACAAATCGCCGCCGGAGCCATCGGTCTGAAAATTCATGAAGACTGGGGCGCAACCCCTGCGGCCATTAACTGCTCGCTGACGGTTGCCGACGAGATGGATATTCAGGTGGCGTTGCACAGCGATACGCTTAACGAATCCGGGTTTGTTGAAGACACGCTGGCGGCAATTGGCGGGCGCACCATCCACACCTTCCACACCGAAGGCGCGGGCGGTGGACACGCGCCGGACATCATTACCGCCTGCGCGCACCCGAATATTTTGCCCTCCTCCACTAACCCGACGCTGCCCTACACCGTCAACACCATCGACGAACATCTCGACATGCTGATGGTCTGCCACCATCTCGACCCCGATATCGCCGAGGACGTGGCGTTTGCTGAATCCCGCATTCGCCGGGAAACCATTGCCGCCGAAGATGTGCTGCACGATATCGGTGCCTTCTCGCTGACCTCGTCCGATTCTCAGGCCATGGGCCGCGTGGGTGAAGTGATTGTCCGCACCTGGCAGGTGGCTCACCGCATGAAGGTGCAACGCGGTGCGCTGGCGGAGGAACGCGGCGATAACGATAACTTTCGCGTCAAACGCTATATCGCCAAATACACCATTAACCCGGCGCTGACTCATGGCATCGCACATGAAGTCGGTTCAATTGAGGCGGGAAAACTGGCTGACCTGGTGGTCTGGTCACCGGCCTTCTTTGGCGTGAAACCGGCCACCATCGTCAAAGGTGGGATGATTGCCTGCGCGCCGATGGGCGACATCAACGCCTCGATCCCCACGCCACAGCCTGTGCACTATCGCCCGATGTTTGGCTCTCTGGGTGCCGCAAGACATGCTACCCGGCTGACGTTTATCTCCCAGGCCGCCGCATCCGCCAACCTTGCCGGGCAACTCAACCTGCAAAGCGCCACCGCCGTGGTGAAAGGCTGCCGCAGCGTGAAAAAGGCCGACATGATCCACAACGGCCTGCAACCGAATATCACCGTTGATGCGCAGACGTATGAAGTGCGTGTTGACGGGGAACTGATTACCAGCGAACCGGCTGACGTTTTGCCGATGGCACAACGCTATTTCCTGTTTTGAGGAGCGACAATGATCTACTTAACTCAACGCCTTGACCACGCGCACCGCGTCACCGCCAGCGTTACGCTGCCGATTGATGTGCGGGTGAAAAGCCGCGCCCGTGTTGCGCTGAACGACGGTCGTGAAGCCGGGCTGATGCTTCCCCGAGGTTTACTGCTGCGCGGCGGTGACCTGCTGGCCAGTGAAGACGGCAGCGAAGTGATCGAGGTGATTGCCGCACCGGAATCCGTGTCGGTCGTGCGCTGTGCCGATCCGTTCCTGCTGGCTCGCGCCTGTTATCACCTGGGCAACCGCCACGTTCCGCTGCAAATCATGCCAGGCGAACTGCGCTATCACCACGATCATGTCCTCGACGATATGTTGTGCCAGTTCGGGCTGGAGGTGACCTATGCCAGCCTGCCCTTTGAACCGGAAGCAGGTGCCTACACCAGCGATGCCCACAGCCATAGCCACTCGCACGCTCACTCACATTAAGGATTAATCATGCGTAAGTATTTACCTCTGTTACTGCTGGCTTTCTCCCTTCCGGCGCTGGCTCATCCGGGCCACGGTGCCGACAGTTTTCAGGCAGGTTTTTTCCATCCACTGACCGGGCTTGATCATCTGCTGATGCTAACAGGCGCGGGCGTACTGTCGGCACTGAGCGGCCGCAAGCTGCTACTGCCCTTTGCCACTCTCGGGATGATGCTGACCGGCGCAATTGCGGGCAGCCTGCTCGGCGGCTTTAGCGGGATGGAGATGCTGATTATCGCCTCACTGGCGGTATGTGGCGTGATGATGTTTAAAACTGAAAATCGTCTGCTGCTGGCGGTGCCTGCGCTGGCAATGTTCCACGGCTGGGCGCACGGCGTGGAGATGGCTGGCCATAACTTCTGGCTCTTCACCAGCGGGTTTATGTTCGCCAGCGCCACGGTGCTGTGTGCCAGTTTTGCGGCGGGATTACTGCTGCGCCGCCACGACGGTCTGCGTAAAACCTTCGGCGGCGGGCTGATTGTCTCTGCCCTGTTGGCGCTGATGAGCTAATGGAACACTCCCGCCAGTGGCTGCGACTGATGCAGCTTTCCAGCAGCAGCCTGCCGGTCGGGTCATTTACCTGGTCGCAGGGGCTGGAATGGGCCGTTGAGGCCGGATGGGTAACCAGTGCCGATGCATTCAAAGACTGGCAAATTCAGCAGATGGAACAGAGCCTTTTCTGCGTCGACCTGCCGCTGTTTATCCGTCTGTATCAGGCCTGCGAGCGGCAGGAACTGGCCGCAGCCAAACGCTGGACAGCTTACCTGCTCGCCTGCAGGGAAACGCGCGAGCTGCGCGAAGAAGAGCGCAATCGCGGCGCAGCCTTTACGCGGTTGATTAAAAGCTGGGAGCCGGACTGCCCGGCAGACTGGCTGGCATTAATTGCGCAAAGCCAGCTCTGTGGCATGGCGTGGCTGGGTATGCGCTGGGGAATTGATGCCCGCGAGCTGGCCCTGAGTCTGGGCTATAGCTGGATTGAGAGCGCCGTGATGGCGGGCGTTAAGCTCGTCCCGTTCGGACAGCAGGCTGCGCAACAGCTGATTATCGGGCTGAGCGACCATTTTGCGAAAGGGCTGGATGCAGCATTTTTACGGGGTGATGAGGCGCTGGGTGCGGCAACGCCACTTTCCGCCATCGCCTCTGCACGACACGAAACACAATATTCACGGTTATTCCGTTCCTGAGGATGCAACATGGCTGATTACAAACACCCTCTGCGCGTTGGCGTGGGCGGCCCGGTGGGGTCGGGCAAAACCGCACTGCTGGAAGCGCTCTGCAAGGCAATGCGCGACACGTATCATCTGGCGGTGGTCACTAACGATATCTACACCAAAGAGGATCAGCGTATCCTGACCGAAGCGGGCGCGCTGGAGCCAGAGCGCATCGTAGGTGTGGAAACCGGCGGGTGTCCGCATACTGCCATTCGTGAAGATGCGTCGATGAATCTCGCGGCCGTAGAAGCATTAAGTGAGAAATTCGGCAATCTGGATCTGATCTTCGTCGAAAGCGGGGGCGACAACCTGAGCGCCACCTTTAGCCCGGAGTTGGCGGATCTGACCATCTATGTGATCGACGTTGCTGAAGGCGAGAAGATCCCGCGTAAGGGCGGGCCAGGGATCACTAAATCAGATTTCCTGGTGATCAATAAAACCGATCTCGCGCCGTACGTTGGCGCCTCGCTGGAGGTGATGGAGCGTGACACCAACCGGATGCGTGGCGAGCGTCCGTGGACCTTTACCAATCTGAAGGCGGGTGACGGTTTAACAACGATTATTGCGTTTCTGGAAGAGAAAGGGATGTTGCGGGTGTAGTGCAGTTTATTGCCCGGTGGCGCTGCGCTTACCGGGCCTACAAAACCGTAGGCCGGGCAAACGAAG
>NZ_JBSICG010000016.1:0-123889 GCF_056156645.1 Enterobacter sp. Li2LvB3
TGAGCGCAGAATGAAACGGAGCGGATACGGCGCTGCCGGATGTCCCCTTCATTCAGTATCTGCGCATTCAGATGGCGGGCCATATCAATTGCCCGTACGGCAATTAATTCCGCACTCCAGGGTACAACAGCCAGCACCAGAACAGGACTGTTTGAACAGAGTCTGGTCGTAAAGTTATGCCACGCCAGCGGTCGTGAAAACCCGTCTTGCGGCACAGATATCCCACACTGGATCGCTTCGCGCCTTTCTTGCGGAGCATTAATCTTGTTGACAATCACACCAGAGAGCATGTTTTTAGCGCTACCTAAACCACTGCGTGCCAGTTCCATACGCTCATGTAGTTGCGCGGGAGTTTGTCGCCCGTGGGACATCACCAGCACAATTTCGGCATTCAGCGTCTTCGCGATCTCGATATTCAGCGAGTGCGCAAACTGATGCTGACGTGTCGGGATAAGCCCTTCCACCAGCACCACTTCCGCGTTCTGTCTTACGGCATGATAACGGGCAACAATGGTTTCCATCAGCACGTCTTTCTGGTTGCTGGATAGCAGAGTTTCAACGTAGCTCATCTTCAGCGGTTCACCCGCATGTAAACCCGTCCTTGCGCGAGTGATCGCAGTTGTGCGATCGGGTACGGCGTTCTCATCCCGGGACTGGGCGATGGGTTTATACACGCTCAGCCGGACGCCTTTACGCTCCATAGCGCGGATCACCCCAAGACTGACGCTGGTCAGACCGATGCCGGGTTCCGCAGGAATTAACATGATGGTACGTGACATGGAGTCTCCTCATCAGACATGAAAAAGCCTGCCGCCATCGGCAACAGGCTTTTGACGTTTACGGTTTCATCGCCATCAGGTCAGACAGCTCGACGTGCTTCTGGTAGTCAACATTATCGAAACCAAAACCGTTGAGCTGAAGGAACTCTTTTCTGTACCCCTCGTAATCGCCAACCTGTGTGAAATTGTCGTCATTTAGCGTGGTCATCAACTCACTAACCGCATGCTGCACGTCTGGGCGTAACTCCAAGTCATCAACGCGAATAAGCCGGCAAGCGTCAACAGGTACCTCCCCGCCCGCGTAGAGTTTATCTGTGAACAAACGCTGCATCTGCTCAATACAGGTTTCATGCAGCCCCATTTGTTTCATCACCTGATACAGGCACAACACATACGGAGAAAATGCAGGGATAAATACACTGGCTTTAGTGACCAGTGCTTTACAGACCGACACCCAGGCTCCACCATTATCGGCAGACAGTTGCGCATTCAGGCGCTCCGCCGTCAGAGACAGATGCTTCTTCGCCAGCCCTAATGTCCCGTCATGATAGATAGGGTATGTCATTTCAGGGCCAATATAGGAGAAGGCCACCGTTTTCGCCCCTTTCGCCAGCGCGTTATGGTGCTGTAACCAGTGGATCCACTCCTCCCAGTCTTCGCCTCCCATCACTTTTTCCGTTGCCAGGATCTCGGCGTCATTCGCCACATCCAGTACGGTGGTATCCAGACAATCTTTTTCCAGATTAACGGTCTTACCGCTGAAAGGTTTTCCCACCGTTTTCAGGCAGGAGCGCCACATTTCACCGGTTTTAGGATCGGGGCGCATACCGGTTGCCAGGCTGTAGACAACCAGGTCAATTTGGCCACCGAAATCACGGTTGATAAGCGCCATGACCTGTTCTTTTACCTCGGCGGAAAAGGCATCTCCCACGATATTATGGGCAATGCGCCCTCCTGTTTCGGCCTGCTGGCGAAAATAAACATTGTTATACCAGCCTGCCGTACCCACCCCTTTTTCGCTCGGTCCACGTTCAAATGAAACGCCAATGGTATCCGCCTTCGCGCCACCAAATGTCAGCGCGACTCTGGCTGCGAGACCAAAACCGGAAGATGCCCCAAGAATTAACACACGTTTAGGACCATGCTGAATTTGCTTATGCTGCTGGCTGTAATGAATCTGTTTTTTCACCGCCTGCTTGCAGCCCTCAGGATGGGCTGTTCTGGCCACTACACCATTAATAACAGGTTCAATAATCATCTTTATATCCTTATGCTCTTTTTTTCGGAGCCAACACCACGGCAATGCCTTCAATAACAATTTCGTTATTCTGGTTGGTGGTGGTGGTGGCTAATTTGGCAATATTTTTCTCTGTATTCAGTTCTATCACTTCACAGGTAGCTTTAACGGTGTCACCAATATAAACCGGGCGGCAAAATTTATTATCCTGCCCCAGATAAATGGTTCCCTCGCCGGGTAATTGCATTCCCAGTACGGCAGAGGTTAACCCGGACACCAGCACGCCATGCGCGACGCGCTTGCCAAAGATGCTCTCTTTTGCCACCACGTCATTGATATGTACCGGATTGATATCACCGGAAATACCTGAAAACAGCAGCACATCACTTTCAGTGATCGTTTTTTCAAAACTGGCTTTTTGACCAATAAACATATCTTTGATTGTATAAGACACAGTCATACCCTCGATAGATAATCGAAATATTAAAAAAGAATCGGAGAAATCAGTTTAAAAATTATTTCAAACTTAGCTGCATTGGCTGTTCACTGAAGATACGCGCATCCATCGTTTTTAATGATGAGCTGATCTTCGGCATAAACTCCATTTTATCAAGAATATCGCGATGCAAATCAATGCCAGGTGCTATCTCTACCAGCTCAATCGTACCGGTGGTCAATTTAAATACTGCCCGTTCGGTAATGTAATATACCGTCTTATTATTCTTACGTGCCGTATCGGAAGAGAATGTGATTTGTTGCACCTGCTTAATGAATTTCAGTATATGGCCATCGCGGCGGATCTTGAGTTGACCGTCTTCAACGACAATATCACTTTCACCAGCGGTAAACGAGCCGCAGAAGAAGACCTGCTTTGCATTCTGGGTGATATTAATAAACCCACCGCAGCCCGCAATTTTCACACCAAATTTTGAAACATTAAGATCGCCTTTTGCATCTGTCTCCGCCAGCCCCAGAAAAGCCTGATCCAGACCACCACCGTCATAGAAATCAAACATTTGATCCTGAGTAATGATGGCCTCAGGGAATGCTGACGCCCCAAAAGAGAGGCCACCGGCCGGGGAACCCCCGATTGCACCCGGCTCTACGGTAGCAATCAGCCCCTGCGTCACGTGTTCTTCATCCGTTATTTGTGCAATCACTTCCGGGGCACCAATGCCATAGTTAACAATCGCATTTTTTTTCAGCTCCATTGCCGCACGCCGCGCGATGATTTTCTTGACATCCAGCGGACGAGACTTACGCTGCTCTCCGGTGCGAGAACCGCGACCAACATAATTTTCGTTCATTGCCTCGGCAAAGGTCTGCATGTGTAATTCACCTTCAGCCACCACAATAGCATCAACGAAAATCCCCGGGATCTTCACTTGCTGCGGATCCAGCGAACCATCCGGGACAATGCGCTTCACCTGGACAATCACCTTTCCCCCCTGGTTATGCACCAGCTGAGCAGCAGCCAGGTTTTCCAGAATCAGGCATTCGTCTTCCATCGTAATATTGCCCCGGGTATCTGCTGTCGTACCCCGCAGAATCGCGATATTTGCGTCAATTTTTTTATAGAAGAGGTTTTCAACACCATTCACTTCGGTATACGTCACAATATCTTGCGTCGTTTTGGCATTGATTTTTCCCCCTTCAACGCGGGGATCGACAAATGTACCTAACCCCACGTGCGTGAAGGTACCCATTTTGCCTGCCGCACTGTCACGGAACAGGTGACAAATAACACCCTGTGGTAAGTTATAGCCTGTTATTTTCCCTTCATTCGCGAGCTTTTGCAGACGTGGAATAAGACCCCAGTGTCCGCCAATGGCGTGACTCACTAGTCCTTCATGCGCCAGGCGATTATTAGCTTTCTCTTTTGCATCGCCTTGCCCGGCAGCAAAAATAAGCCCCAGATGGCGAGGATGCCCCGTCGCCAGGAATTTGTCTTCAATTGCTTTTTCAATAGACTCTGGTACGACTGCGCCAATAAAACCACCCAAAATGACGTTATCGCCGTCCTGAATTAAATCAGCTGCCTGCTGTGCCGTAATTTGTTTGACAGATTGCATGATAATAACCTTTTTTTAAATTAGAAAGAATGTGGCGTAAGCGATCATGGTGACCACTGCGAATACAGGGAAAATACAGGTAACGATAAACAGCTCTTTATAGCTTTGTTTATGTGTTAAGCCACAGACGCCCAACAATGTAATAATGAAGCCAGAATGAGGTAGCGTATCGAAGGTCGAGGCACTGAAAACAATCACCCGGTGCATCAACCCGGCAGGAATATTATGTTCTACCGATAACGCCATCAGTTCTTTACCGAATGCCAGCATCGCCAGCCCAACGCCACCGGAAGTGGAGCCCACAATCCCGGCCAGCACTGCCGTTCCAACAGAAGCCGCAATCATTGCAGACCCTGGGATAGCAAACACCGCGGCCTTGATCACCGCGAATACCGGCAACATTTTCACCACACCGCCATAGCCTACCTGAGTTGCAGTGTTAAATATGGGGGTCAGCGAGTCGTTCGCCCCCTGCGCCAGCGTTCGGGTTGTGTTTCCAATCTCTTTGCGATATAGCACCAGCGTAACAACAATGGCAATACACAGCGAAACCGTAATAGCCCAAATACCCTGAATACCGCCAACACTGGCGTAATGCTGAATGACATGGTCAAGTTCGAAATATTGTGTGAGCAAAATATTACCGAAAATAACGATTGCAATCGGTGTCATGGCAACCAGGATATTTCCCTGCGCGATAGTTTTCTCACTGTCCTGTCCTTCTCCGTAACCCTCACCCTGGCTTTTAGCCTGCCGAACCAGACGGGTCATATACCACACACCAATTACCAACCAGACCAGCGTCCCAATGATGCCAATATCCATGCCGGAATAGATGGTGGTTTTAAAAATTGGAATTGGGATGGTATTAATAAACTGAGCTGAACCTGGTGCGACATAGGCTGGCAAGCACCCCGCACATATTGCACTGGGTAGCAGACGGCGAGGATAATCGCTGTTAATAAAAATGGTTCTGGCAATAGGTAAGACGGCAAAGACAACAACAAAAACAGATACGCCACCGTAGGTGAGTAAAAACGAGGCCAGAATAACTGCAAGTATTGCTTTTTGTGGCCCCATTGCCTGGGAAATAAACTGTGCAATAGTTAATGCTGCGCCGCTGGCGTTCATTAAGGTTCCGAATATCGCCCCTACGAGGAATATTGGGAAATAAGCAGCAACGAACCCCACCACTGACTGCATAAACGGGCCTGTCCAGGAGTATAGTACGGGTATTTCTGATCCCAGGAGTACCGCAAGCATGGCCATTAATGGTGAAACAATTAATACGGGTACGCCGCGATAGATAAGAAAAATAAGTAAAACCAAAGAGAGGATTAATCCAGTCATAATGTCCTCTGAGAATAAGAGTACTGTTCGCATTGGCGATACAATGCGAACAAAGGTTATTTTATTGTGCGCGTTTGATAATGATTGCAGTCCCCATACCGCCACCAATGCAGAGTGACGCCAGGCCTATTTTTTTATTCTGCTTAATCATTTCATAGAGCAGTGAAACAATAATGCGTCCACCGGATGCACCTAACGGATGTCCCAGAGCAATGGCTCCGCCGTTCACATTAGTCCGCCCTTCAAACCACGCGGCGTCGACACCGTGTTCAGTACACAATCCACGCATTACGCCAATGGCTTGTGCGGCGAAGGCTTCGTTGATTTCCAGTAGTTCAATATCGCGAAGGGTCAATTTGCCACGCGTAAGTGCATCGGCAATTGCTGGCACCGGCCCCAACCCCATAACAGTAGCGTCAACACCACCCTGTCCGCAGGCAACAATTTCAGCCAGAGGCTCCAGATGCCACTTCTCTACCGCCTCCTGAGATGCCAGAATCAGCGCAACACCGCCGTCGTTGATGCCGGAAGCGTTACCTGCGGTCACGGTGCCTTCTTTGTCAAATGCAGGTTTTAATTTGGCAAGCTGCTCCAGAGAGGAGTCTTTACGCGGGTATTCATCACGTGCAAACTGCATTTCACCTTTTCTGCTGGTCACGGTAACGGAAGCAATCTCATCATCGAAACGACCTTGCTCCACCGCCAGCAATGCACGTTGCTGGCTCTTCAGGGCGAAAATGTCCTGCTCTTCCCGGCTAATGGAATATTTCTGCGCTATATTTTCTGCCGTCACCCCCATGTGATAGCGGTTAAACACATCCGTTAGCCCATCAGCTATCAGCGAATCGGTGATCTGTTGGTTGCCCATTCTGAGACCAAAACGGGCGCGGCTATCAACCAGATACGGTGCCTGGGACATGTTTTCCATACCCGCAGCAACAACCAAATCCATTTCACCACTTTTGATCTTTAGCGTGCCATCGATAACGGTTTTCATGCCGCTGCCACAGATCATATTCAGCGTCAGTGCCGGAACCTGAAAAGGGATCCCCGCTTTTACAGCCGCCTGCCGCCCCGGCCCCATGCCCTGTCCTGCTGCCAGAACGTTGCCGACGATAACCTCATCAATATTTTCAGGATTGATTTTACTCTGGGCGATAGCGGCTAAAATGGCGGTGGCAGCCAGATCACTGGCAGGAACACTCATCAGGCTCCCGCCGAATGCCCCCAGCGCGGTACGTTTCGCGCCAACGATATAGACTTTTTTCATCATCAGTTCCTCAGATAACCAGACCGCCATCGATCTTCAGCGTCTGGCCGGTAATAAAACTCGATTTTTCGCTGGCGAGGAACAGGACGCCGTTGGCAATGTCTTCCGCAGTTGCCATGCGACCGAGAGGGGTTTTGCCGACCATGTGATCGATCACTTTTTCCGGCAGATCTTTGGTCATCGGTGTGACCACAAACCCCGGAGCGACACAGTTGGCACGTACTTTAGCCCCTTTACGGGCAAACTCTTTAGCCCAGCCTTTCGTCATCGCAATAACACCGCCTTTCGTCGCCGCGTAATTACTCTGGCCAATATTACCGTCGGTTCCTACAACAGAAGACATGGTGATAATGGAACCGGCATTATTTTCCATCATGATGGGGGCTACCGCCTGAGTCATATTGAAAACCCCCTTCAGGTTAATATCGATAACCAGATCCCAGTCGTGTTCCGTCATCTTATTAATAAGGTTGTCGCGGGTGATGCCTGCATTATTCACCAGAACATCAATATGACCATCCTGCTGCTGTATTTTATATACTACCTCCTGAATGGCCTGCCGGTCGCAGACATTAAGCGTAACCGGAATAACATTTTTAAGTGTTTCATTATTGCCATGCTGAATATCACAAGCATAAATTTTAGCCACGCCAGCCTGCGAGAAAAGCTCAACAATTTTGCGACCAATACCTTGTGCCGCACCAGTAACAATACAGATTTTATTATGCATGTTGTTCTCCATAGAAAATCATCCCGTATATTTACGAGAATTACCTGAGGTAACCTTCGCATTCAGTAATAACAATTATAGAGTCACGAAACAATCTGAAGAGGATTATCAAGGTGGCACGATAAAAACTGATTAACATTCTTCACATAAAACCAACAATGGAAAATAACCCATTATTTTCAATCAAATACGCGATAAAAACTCATTAGAATACAGAGGGGTACAGCGATCAAACTCACATATCAAACAAATATACTCGTCCGTTCATTAAAAAAAATAAAAACTGTTTTGCAAAAAGTGGCGGTCTATTTTAACCCGATCAATTTTTCAGATAATAACTTTCCAAATGCCATTCTGACATTGACTTCGTTCTTCCCCACCCCCTATACTCTATAAAACAAAGCAGTAAATATAACATTCGAATTTACATTTAATTCCTTTATGAAACAAATCATCCTGTTAAATCTCTGGGGGAGCGAATGCTGGATAAAACTGTTTTCTTTATGCATGTCGTGCGCTGTGGTTCGATATCTGAAGCGGCAAAAGTATTTCACATTACCGCGGCAACAGGTAGCCGTTGGCTGAAGGAGTTAGAGGAAAAGCTAAACGTTCCTTTACTTATTTCTACGACACGCAAAAGCCAACCGACGGAAGCCGGGATGCTGTTATATGAACGTTTTCATGCTGCTTATATAGGCATTCAGGATATTTATAAAGAAGTTGAAACCTCCAACAACACCGATCGGGGGGTGATCTCAATAGCCTCAACACCACTTTTCTCACGGAACTTTCTGTCTAAAATCATCGGCGAGTATCTCTTTATTTGTCCTGAAGTGAGTTTTCGTATCGAAGAAACTGCCTATGTTGATGAAAAAAATAGCGATATTGATTTCTATATTCGCGCTGGAGCAACCTATCGCGGTCATATGGAGCCAGACAGTCAGTTAATTAAGAAAGCCCTTTTTAGCTACCCGCTAGTTGTATGCTGTTCACCCAGCTATATCGATTCATACGGTGAACCGCAGTCGCCCGAAGAGCTTAAATTCCATAACTGTATTTATACCTCAACGCTTGTGGGGGGGAACCGGTGGCAGTTTGACGTGGATGGAGATATTACGACCATTGAGATAGCCAAGACGGTGGAAATTGAGAATAGTGAGTTTCTCAAGGATGTCGCCCTGGCCGGAGGTGGTATTGCTTATCTTCCGCTCCCGTTAGTCAGTAAAGAGCTACAAAAAGGCGAACTGGTCTCTATTCTGGATAATTACATTAAAAGCAAATTTGAAATAAGCCTTTGGTTTCGTTCACTAAAAACCATGCCATCACGCTGCCTTAAATTTAAAGATTTCCTGGTAAAAAGGACTCTGGAAATCAAAGATATGATCCATTTCTCCTGACCTGTGTGCTTAGCGATCGTTCAGGCGCAGTACAGAATCTATAAAATCATGTTTTAATCGGGAGTATTCAACAAGCGTAAGAGTACCGCTATTAATGATCCTCTGTTTAAGTTCGCCATACTCTTTGACCTTTTGTTCGAGCGTTCTCAGATAATCTCTAAAAAAGAGATTGTTGCACCACAGAGTATCTCTGTATTTCACTATTTGGATATTGAAATTATTACGGGCTCGCTGGATTAAATAATATCGGTTTCCCTGTGCTGATATTTCGCTGAATTCATAACCGGACGATTCAAGCGCATTGATCAGCGTTTTCGGAACAGGAAACGACTTAAAACCAACCATAATATCAACAATCGGCTTTGCCACCACCCCTGGAATTGCGGTACTACCAATATGAGCACAGTGAAGATCGTAACGGCTGAAAATTGGACTCAACCGGCTAACTTCTGTTTCATACACACTTTGACCTGCTCCCCAATAACTAATGCAGTGTTGAGTTAGCAATGTCTATTCTTGGCACTTAAGCGACAGTCAACATGAGTATTGTTAGGGACAGCAAAAGTGCCAGACCTGAATTGCTGCTCAGTAGTGGCTGGGAAAAGTTGGTTGAGGTAGTGCTCATAACAGATTTTATTGGGAACCCTGAACAAGGCCGGGAATACTTTCTGGGGTTGTGAGGGGTTGTGAGGGGTTGTGAGGGGTTGTGAGGGGTTGCGAGGGGTTGCGAGGGGTTGTGAGGGGTTGTGAGGGATTGAGCAAGCCTACCGGCGCGGTAGTGTTTTGCAAACATCAGAAGCGATGCTGCCTGGCTTCTCCTGACCGGACAAAGACCGGATCCTGGCTTGGTGTGATCAATTCACCAGCAGGTATTCCGGATGGAAATAGTGTTTATTGGCAGCGTGAAGACCAGCAGAGGTTGGCACAGTGACCGGAAGGGTAGGGCGTCGTTAAAGGGAGATGCTCAGGTCGGACTCAAGAGGTAAAGTAGCGGCATCTGTGGCCAGCACGACCAGAAATCTACCGGAACCCCAGAAAGCAAAAAACCCGCCATAGGCGGGTTCTTCTAAATAGTGGTGCCCGGACTCGGAATCGAACCAAGGACACGGGGATTTTCAATCCCCTGCTCTACCGACTGAGCTATCCGGGCAACGGGGCGCATTAAACCGCAATCACGCACGGTCGTCAACACTATTTCGGGAAAAGCTGTTCAACTGCTTAACTTTGCGGCAGTCTGTCGGTTTGCGCGGCGAAATTGCACAAATCTTCCAGACAGGTTTGGCGCAGTGTGACAATGCTGATGAGAAGAGGAGGGCAGTATGGCGAACGACTGGCTTGAGCTGCGTCAGCATTCAGACACGGGCATTGAAACGATTAAAGCGCACTTTGAAGGTCATGCGTTTGATCCGCACTGGCACGATAGCTACCTGGTTGGAATTACCCTTGCCGGTACTCAGCAGTTTCACTGCCGACGAGAGCGCCATCGTAGCCGTCCCGGCGATGCATTTTTACTGGAGCCTGGTGAGATCCACGACGGGGATGCGCCGGTAGAAGGCGGGTTTACCTATCTGACGTTTTATCTGGACGAACAGTGGCTGACGAACACGCTGCATGGGCTGTATGACACCGTACCTGGCAGCTATTCGCTGCACTTTGCTCAAACGCGGACGCGAGAGCCGCAGCTGGTGCGTTCGATTGGCGAGACGTTTACCGCGCTTCACAGCGATGAGATGAAAATTGTTCAACAGAGCACGATGGACGGTTTGCTGGCGCAAATTACCTCGCACTGCCACTGGCGTAAAAGATTGCCCTCGCAGCTACAGAGCGCGGCGGTGGCCCATCGTGCACGCGACTACCTGTACGCCCATATTGGCGATAACATCGGGCTGTCCGACCTTGCGCGTGAAACCGGGACGGACAGGTTTACCCTGACGCGCTGTTTTAAACGCGAATTTCACCTTGCTCCGCACGCCTGGCTTATCCAGCTGCGGCTGGCAAAAGCACGACAGTGTCTGGCGCGCGGAGAACAGCCAGTCGACGTTGCCGCGGCTCTGGGTTTCGCGGACCAAAGCCACCTGGGGCGCTGGTTCCAGCGGGCATACCGTATTTCGCCAGCCCATTACCGTCGGTTGTGCACAAACCTTCCAGACGTTTCCAGAAAATAGCGTCACATTCATGGCTCTTATAATAAGGAGCCACCTGTGAGTCTGATCCCCTTCCTGCTATTTGCTTTTGTTGCCTCGATAACGCCGGGGCCAACCAATATTCTGGTGCTGACCAACAGCCAGCATTTTGGTGTGAAAAATACTGTGCCTGCCATTCTGGGCGGCTGTATTGCCGCGAGTGCCATTGTGTTGATTTCAGGGGCGGGCGCAGGGGAAGTGTTGCGTCAGTATCCGTTGATCCGTCAGGTAATGAGCTGGGCGGGTGTGCTGTGGTTAAGCTGGATGAGCTGGCAGTTGTTTAGCGCGCCCGCGGCGAATCTGTCGTCGAAAAGCCCTAACCGCTTTACCGCCCAGGCAGCGGCGCTGTTGCAGGTTGTTAACCCGAAAACCTGGATGATGGCGCTGGCGGTTGTCAGCCTGTTTTCCCCGGCAAGCGATAATGCACTGCGGGATATTGCTCTGATGGCGCTGTGGTTTTTGATTATCTCGATTGCGTGTCTGTTGTGCTGGGCATGGCTTGGCAAGGCGGTGAACAGAATTTTTCGCACCACCGTGGCGATGGTGCGTTTTCAGCGGCTGATGGCGGTGTGCCTGTTTGTTTCCGCCTGGGCCGGGATACTGGCTTAGGTTAACGCACCACCTGAGCGGCACTGCGCAAAACGCAGAATATCTTCTGCAAGACGGTGCGCCGTATCCACGTCGGCCTGGCTACGGTTCACCAGCATTCGGCTCAGACACCCTTCGAGTACCAGCTCCATCTGCCTGGCGACCATGGCAGGATCGTCCACTTCAAGCATGGTGAGCAGCTCGTGGGTAAAGTCATGCGCCGCCCGTTTTTGCTGATTGGCCAACTGGTGAATCGGATGTTCAGGGTCGGGATAGAACGTACAGGCAGCGATAAACAGGCAGCCAGGGTAACGGTTGTTGCTCACGCATTCGGTCAGTGCGGTATAGCGCGCCAGCAATTTTTGTTCGGCCGTCAGCTCTTCATTTAACATGAGCTGCCGACGCCAGATATCGACCTGCTGGCTCAGATAGCGCAGGGCGTCATAATGCAGCGCCTCTTTGTCGGGCCAGAAACGCTTAAGTTCATCCAGAGGGTAATCGATACGGTCGGCTACCATCTCAAGCGTGGTGCTGGCTATCCCTTGAATCTCAAGCAATTGCAGGGCTTGTCCCAGTACGTCTTCGCGTTGCACGGTTTTCTCCTCCGTTTTTCCCAACGGTTTGTTCCGTCTAAAGTGTCGTTTACGGTTGGCGATCGCGCAAATGTGCGCTAAATGCCGCGGCATTCATAAACCCGGTCACGCGAGCCGCGGGCTGCTCCTCGCCCTGTTTATTGAAAAACAGGATGGTGGGCAGGCCGAGCACGTTAAGCTGTTTCAGTAACGCCTTATCCTGCGCGTTGTTCGCGGTGACATTCGCCTGAAGCAGCACGGTTTCTTTCAGCGCGCTTTGCACCTGCGGGTCGCTAAAGGTGTATTTCTCGAACTCTTTGCAGGCTACACACCAGTCGGCATACAGATCAAGCATAACGGGCCGGCCATTCGCCTGAGCCAGGGCAGTGTTCAGTTCATCAACGTTCTTAATCTGCGTGAAGTTCAGGTGCGCCTGCGTTTGCGCGCCGGGGGCGCCAAATGCCCAGTCCTGCAATGGACGTACGCTTATCAGTGCGGCGGCCAGCAACAGGATCTGCACCAGGCGCATCCAGGGCTTTGTCGCGCCCAGGCTGGTAATAAACGCCCAGCCAAAGAAAGCCACGCCCAGCATTGCCCACAGGCGCAGGCCCCAAATGTCACCGATGATGCGTTCCAGCAGGAACACCGGCAGCGCCAGGATCACAAAACCAAACGCTGTTTTTACGGTTTCCATCCACGGGCCGCTCTTCGGCAGCAGTCGGTTGCCGAACACCGTCACCAGGATCAGCGGTAAACCCATGCCGAGTGCGTACAGGTAAAGCGTGCCGCCACCCAGCCACAAATTGCCGCTCTGCGCGATGTACAGCAGGATAGCGCTCAGTGGTGCCGTGGTACACGGAGAACAAATCAGCCCGGCAATCGCCCCCATCGCAAACACGCCGCCTGCGGAGCCGCCCTGCTGACGGTTGCTCATCAGCGTTAAGCGGGTTTGCAGCGATGACGGCAGTTGCAGCGTAAACAGGCCAAACATCGACAGTGCCAGCAGGGTAAAGACAACCGACAAGCCGATGAGCACATATGGATGTTGCAGCGCCGCCTGGAACTGGAGCCCGGCGGCGGCGACCACAAGGCCGAGCGCAGTGTAGGTGAGCGCCATTCCCTGCACGTAGATAAAGGCCAGCAGCAGCGCCCGGGCGGTGGACAGACGTTGTTTACCGCCCAGTACAATGCCGGAAATCAGCGGGTACATCGGCAGCACACACGGCGTGAAGGCAATGCCGATACCAATCAGTAAGGCCCAGAGTGCGGAGAACGGAAGCGCAGACCCCGGTTCACTCCCGACGCTCTTCCCGGAAGGTTGAGGAGGAGTGTCTGCGGCCATTTTGACTTCGCTCAGCGGAACGACTTTTGTTTCCGGCGGATAGCAGAAACCGGCGTCCGCGCAGCCCTGATAAGTGACGGTCAATGTGGCGCCTTTATCGGCCTGGTTCACCGTCACCGGCACACTCAGGCGCTGGCGATAGATTTCGCTTTTGCCGTAAAACTCGTCTTCGTGCCACTCGCCTTTGGGTAACTGAAGCGGGCCAACGTTCGCCTGTGCAGGGGTAATGCTGACCTGCTTGCGATAGAGGTAATAACCGTCCTTGACCTGCCAGGTCAGATTCAGGTCGTGTTGGTTTTGCTGGAAATCGAAGACGAACGCCTGATCGGCGGGAATAAAGTTAGAGCGGCCGGGTGCATCAAATAACCCGGCAAAAGCTGATGTGCTGCACAGCAGCAGGATCAGCGTAAGGACGCGTTGAGCCATGAGAGATAATCGTTATCGCCGTGTACCACCGGGAGTACCAGCAGTTCCGGGGTTTGGTAAGGATGATGAGACTTGAGACAATCGAGGAGCGCCTGCTGATTCACCGTGTTGGTTTTCAGCAGCATTTGTACTTCGTACTCCTGTTCCAGTTTACCTTCCCAGTAATACAGGGAGGTGGCGCCGGGGAGGAGGGTGACGCAGGCTGCCAGTTTTTCTGCCAGCACTTTGGCGGCAAGATCCTGGGCAGAAGCTTCATCTGGAGCGGTACAAAGCACAACAACAGCGTCTGGTGTATTCACAGGTCGACCTCGTTATCGCGAAAAAAAACACTATACCATGCGAGGGCGCTGCTCATTAATGAATCGGGCCGCATAGCGACCCGATTTTAACTATTTTTACAACCACAATGGGTTTACAGCACGATGCCGCCGATGATAAAGCCGAGGATGACGCAAAGCGAAATCGCGACTACGCCCGGGATCAGGAACGCGTGGTTAAACACATATTTACCGATACGGGTAGAGCCGGTGTCGTCCATTTCAACCGCCGCCAGCAGGGTTGGGTAAGTCGGCAGTACGAACAGCGCAGACACCGCCGCAAAAGAGGCAATTGCCGTCAGCGGGGTTACGCCAAGCATCAGTGCCGCCGGCATCAGCGCTTTGGTAGTCGCCGCCTGGGAGTACAGCAGCGTTGCAGCGAAGAACAGCACCACAGCCAGCAGCCACGGGTAGTTGTGCAGCAGATCACCGGCAACGGTCTGGATATCCGAGATATGCGCTTTCACGAAAGTATCACCAAGCCAGGCGACGCCCAGTACGCACACACAGGCGCTCATACCGGACTTAAAGGTGCTGGCGTTCAGCACTTCGCTAGTGTCGATTTTACAGGTGATGCTAATCAGTGCGGCGATGGTCAACATGAACACCACAATCGCTTCGTTACGTGGCAGAACTGGGTTTTGAATCAGCCCTACGGTATCGCTGATGGCGGTAGCGTAGAACATGACTGCCACAATGCCGATCAGGAACAGCAGCACAGAGCGTTTCGCGTGGGGTTTCAGCTCGAAGACCTGGCTGCCGCGCAGTTTCACTTCTCCTTTTGCCAGACGCTCCTGGTAGACCGGATCGTCTTTCAGGTCAGCACCGAGGAAGTTACACAGCACGGCGGTGATCATCACCGCAATCAGCGTGACCGGAATACAGATCCCCAGCAGTGTCAGGTAGCTCACGCCCATTGGCTCCAGGATGCCCGCAAAGAAGACCACGGCAGCGGAAATCGGTGAAGCGGTGATGGCAATCTGGGACGCCACCACAGCGATGGAGAGCGGACGAGACGGGCGAATGCCTTGCTCTTTCGCCACTTCAGTAATGACCGGCAGCGTGGAGAACGCCGTGTGGCCAGTCCCGGCGAGAATGGTCATAAACCATGTCACCAGTGGTGCAAGGAAGGTAATGTATTTTGGATGGCGGCGCAGCATACGCTCCGCCAGGCTCACCAGGTAGTCCATACCACCCGCCACCTGCATGGCAGCGATAGCGGCAATAACGGCCATGATGATTTCGATAACGTCAAAAGGGATTGCGCCGGGTTTGATCTGAAAGATAAGGGTAAGAACGAGCACCCCGAGACCACCGGCAAAACCGATGCCGATACCCCCGAGTCGTGCGCCCAAATAAATCGCCAACAAGACGATAACGAGTTCTGCTCCAAACATAAGTGCCTTCCTTGTTTATTAACAAGTTGATATTAAATTGTTGTGTAATTGGTAACGCTTAAAAAGAAAAAAGGCACGTCACAAGTGACGTGCCTTTCGCAAGCTTAGCCTGAACTGCTACTGTTCGCTTTCATCGGTATAACGTTTCGCTTTATACGCTGGGTGCATCAGGTTTTGCGCCGAGAAAATGTCGTCCAGCTCCGCTTCGGTCAACAGACCGCGCTCCAGCACAACTTCACGCACGCTCTTACCGGTTTCAGCACAAATCTTACCGACGATGTCGCCGTTATGGTGGCCGATGAACGGGTTGAGGTAGGTGACGATGCCGATGGAGTTATACACATAGCCTTCACACACTTCTTTATTCGCGGTGATACCGTTAATGCATTTTTCCAGCAGGTTGTAGCATGCGTTGGTCAGGATGTGGATGGATTCAAACATCGCCTGGCCAATCACCGGCTCCATCACGTTCAGCTGCAACTGACCCGCTTCAGAGGCCATGGTCACGGTGGTGTCGTTACCAATGACTTTGAAGCAGACCTGGTTCACCACTTCTGGCACCACCGGGTTGACTTTGGCTGGCATGATAGAGGAACCCGCCTGGAGTTCCGGCAGGTTGATTTCATTCAGGCCAGCGCGCGGGCCGGAAGAGAGCAGGCGCAGGTCGTTACAGATTTTGGACAGTTTCACTGCCAGACGTTTCAGCGCGCTGTGTACCATCACATATGCGCCGCAGTCGGAGGTGGCTTCAATCAGGTCTTCAGCCGGAACAACCGGCAGGTTAGAAACTTCTGCCAGTTTCTGCACCGCCAGCTGCTGATAGCCGTCCGGGGTGTTCAGACGTGTACCGATGGCGGTTGCGCCCAGGTTCACTTCCAGCAGCAGTTCAGAGGTGCGCAGCAGGTTTTTGGTTTCTTCATTCAGCAGCACGTTAAACGCGTGGAATTCCTGACCGAGGGTCATTGGAACCGCGTCCTGCAACTGGGTACGCCCCATTTTCAGGATGTCCTGGAACTCAACGGCTTTACGCTGGAAGCCATCTCCCAACTGGTTGATAGCGTCGACCAGTTTCACCACGGAGGCATACACTGCGATGCGGAAACCGGTAGGGTAGGCATCGTTGGTGGACTGGCATTTATTCACGTGGTCGTTAGGGTTGAGGTACTGGTATTCACCTTTTTGATGACCCATCAGCTCCAGGGCGATGTTTGCCAGCACTTCGTTGGTATTCATGTTGACGGAGGTACCCGCGCCGCCCTGATAGACGTCAACCGGGAACTGATCCATGCATTTGCCGTTGTTCAGCACTTCATCGCACGCGGCGATTATCGCATTTGCAGCGCTTTTCGGAATGGTTTGCAGCTCTTTGTTTGCCAGTGCTGCGGCTTTCTTTACCATCACCATGCCACGCACAAACTCAGGGATGTCGCTGATTTTGCTGTTGCTGATGTAGAAGTTTTCAATCGCTCTCAGAGTGTGAACACCGTAGTAGGCATCCGCTGGAACTTCCCTGGTACCCAACAAATCTTCTTCGATACGAATGTTGTTTAACATGTGAACCTTCTTTTCAAGCTGCCGATGGATTGTACTAAACACACAGTATTTATGTGGTTTTGAATATTTTATGACCGACGATTATTCCCTCAATCGGCCACATGCTCGAGATCATATGCTGATAATAGCGAATTGCCGTAATCTGGATCACTTATTATCGACCCGATAACATGATAATTATTAATCTGTGAAATGAGTCACCGCTTTAATATTTCCAAAAAAAATATCCGTGCAAACTGATTGAATTTTGGCTAACCGCCTCCATCTGTTCTACACGCGAGTTGCGAACACATTCAGACAGAGGCCAGGCGCCTCTGCCACACAGGAGATGCCAGTGCGCTGGATACCGTTTATTGCTTTTTTTCTCTATGTTTACATTGAGATTTCGATTTTTATCCAGGTCGCCCATGTGCTTGGCGTCCTGCTGACGCTGATCCTGGTTATCTTCACGTCGGTGATTGGGATGTCGCTGGTGCGTAATCAGGGTTTCAAAAATTTCCTGTTAATGCAGCAGAAGATGGCCGCAGGTGAAAGCCCGGCCGCTGAGATGATCAAAAGCGTGTCGCTGATTATTGCGGGCTTGATGCTGATCCTGCCGGGGTTCTTTACCGACTTCCTGGGGCTGTTGTTGCTGTTACCGCCGGTGCAAAAGCACCTGACCATGAAGTTAATGCCCCACCTGAGCTTTGGCCGAATGCCGGGCGGTGGTTTCAGTGCCGGACCTGGCAATACGTTTGATGGCGAATACCAGCGTAAAGACGAGCAGCACGACCGGTTAGATAATAAAGACGATCGTTGATGTCATGCCCGGTGGTTTAGCGCCACCGGGCGTTATTCAGAGGGAACTTCGCGTCGGCAAAAACAGCCAAAGCCCCGCCAGCATCACAATGGCGTACAAACTCTTCCAGCCCACCATCGCCAGCAGCAGCAAACAGAGCACCCCACCGATAATGGCCAGCGCTTTAAAGCGACCTTTCAGCAGTCGACAACCCGCCAGCATACACAGCAGATAAATCATGATGAAAATGCCGTTGGCATAGACGATCAACGCATCAAGATTGATATTCAGCCAGTAAATACCCAGGGTACTCAGCACGCAGCAACCCAGTACCGTGTTCAGCGCATTCAGTGGAAGCTGGCGTTTTGACAGCTGCGCGAGGCGGCTTTCCGGCTTGTACAGCGCTTGCGACCACACCAGACGGGCGAAGCTCTGTATGTAAATATTGAGGCTAGCGAAGCAGGCGAGATAACCAATCACGCAGGCCACCCACAGGGCTTTGACGCCGAAAAGTGTCACCACAATACCCGGCAGCGATGCCGCTGCGGCTTTATCTTCGCCAAAGGCATTAAAGTGCAGTACCAGCACGGTACAGGCCCAGTAGACAGTGCCTGCCAGCAGCAGACCAATCATCAGCGCGCGCGGGAAATCGCGCTCGGGTTGTTTAAATTCCGATGCCAGATGCGCGAACGCCTCAAGACCCACGAAACACCAGAACATTACCGAAAGTGCAGCGAAAAGCTGTGAATGGTCGACATCGCTCACCGCCGGGAAGGGGATTTCCGCCACGGTGATGTTGCCTGCCCACCAGATAGCGGCAATCAGGGCGACAATAAGCACCGCGACCAGCGTTTGCAGATTGGCGCTGGAGCTGGCCCCACGCGAGCCGACCCACCAGACAATCGCCAGCGTTCCCAGCTCGGCAAACAGCAGTTGTTCGTCATGCCAGCCAAACAGCGCCTGCCCGAAGCCCGTTGCGATATGCAGTGCGGCAGGTAGCCCAACAGGAATAACCGAAAGGAAAAGCCAGCCAGTCACGCGCTCCAGGCGCGGGCCAAAGGCCATGCCGACAAAGTGGGCGACACCGCCTGCACTGGGAAAGTGCCGCCCAAGCACGGCAAAGACAATCGCTACCGGAAAAACCAGCACAATCAATACCGGCCACGCCCACAGGCTGTTATTCCCGGCGACCAGCGCCGCGAGTGCGGGAACAGCGAAAACCCCCGTGCCTAACAAGGAAGTTGAGAGTAAGCCCACGCCCTGCGCGAGTCCCAACTCCTGTTTCAGTCCACTCATTTACATCGTCCTGCCACCATCCAAAGAGAGGCGATGGTAACACTTTCGCAAATTTTTTTTCGACTACCCCTTGAAGGGGTAAAAAGCTATCCCCATCTCTCAGGGCACTAGCCGGAAAACCGTGTACGGACCGGCGTCATCCATAACTGATAATGACTTTCTCAAAGGAGAGCTATCAATGAGTATTCGTCCGTTACATGATCGTGTGATCGTCAAACGTAAAGAAGTTGAAACCAAATCTGCTGGCGGCATCGTTCTGACCGGTTCTGCAGCGGCAAAATCAACGCGTGGCGAAATCATCGCTGTCGGTAAGGGCCGCATCCTGGAAAACGGAACTGTGCAGCCACTGGACGTTAAAGTTGGTGACATCGTAATTTTCAACGATGGCTACGGCGTGAAATCCGAGAAGATCGACAATGAAGAAGTGTTGATCATGTCCGAAAGCGACATTCTGGCAATTGTTGAAGCGTAATTACGCACGAGAATTTGAGGAACTAAGAACATGGCAGCTAAAGACGTAAAATTCGGTAATGACGCTCGTGTAAAAATGCTGCGCGGCGTGAACGTACTGGCAGATGCAGTTAAAGTGACCCTGGGCCCGAAAGGCCGTAACGTAGTGCTGGACAAATCCTTCGGCGCGCCAACCATCACTAAAGATGGTGTTTCTGTAGCACGTGAAATCGAGCTGGAAGACAAGTTCGAAAACATGGGCGCGCAGATGGTGAAAGAAGTTGCCTCTAAAGCGAACGACGCAGCAGGCGACGGTACTACCACTGCAACCGTACTGGCACAGGCAATCATCGCAGAAGGCCTGAAAGCCGTTGCTGCGGGCATGAACCCAATGGATCTGAAACGTGGTATCGACAAAGCTGTCGCTGCTGCCGTTGAAGAGCTGAAAGCGCTGTCCGTACCGTGCTCTGACTCTAAAGCCATTGCTCAGGTTGGTACTATCTCCGCTAACTCCGACGAAACCGTAGGTAAACTGATCGCTGAAGCGATGGATAAAGTCGGTAAAGAAGGCGTGATCACCGTTGAAGACGGTACCGGTCTGGAAGACGAACTGGACGTGGTTGAAGGTATGCAGTTCGACCGCGGTTACCTGTCCCCATACTTCATCAACAAACCAGAAACGGGTGCTGTTGAGCTGGAAAGCCCATTCATTCTGCTGGCTGACAAAAAAATCTCCAACATCCGCGAAATGCTGCCAGTTCTGGAAGCCGTTGCGAAAGCAGGCAAACCACTGGTTATCATCGCTGAAGATGTTGAAGGCGAAGCGCTGGCGACTCTGGTGGTTAACACCATGCGTGGCATCGTGAAAGTGGCCGCGGTTAAAGCACCTGGCTTCGGCGATCGTCGTAAAGCTATGTTGCAGGACATCGCAACCCTGACTGGCGGTACTGTTATCTCTGAAGAGATCGGTATGGAGCTGGAAAAAGCGACCCTGGAAGACCTGGGCCAGGCTAAACGCGTTGTGATCAACAAAGACACCACCACCATCATCGATGGCGTGGGCGACGAAGCTGCTATTCAGGGCCGCGTTGGTCAGATCCGTAAGCAAATTGAAGAAGCAACTTCTGATTACGACCGTGAAAAACTGCAGGAGCGCGTAGCGAAACTGGCAGGCGGCGTGGCAGTTATCAAAGTTGGTGCTGCAACTGAAGTTGAAATGAAAGAGAAAAAAGCACGCGTTGACGACGCTCTGCACGCGACCCGTGCAGCAGTAGAAGAAGGCGTGGTTGCGGGTGGTGGTGTTGCGCTGGTGCGCGTTGCCGCTAAACTGGTTAACCTGACTGCGCAGAACGAAGATCAGAACGTGGGTATCAAAGTTGCGCTGCGCGCAATGGAAGCACCACTGCGTCAGATCGTGTCCAACGCCGGTGAAGAACCCTCTGTTGTGGCAAACAACGTGAAAGCGGGCGAAGGTAACTACGGTTACAACGCAGCCACTGAAGAATACGGCAACATGATCGACTTCGGTATCCTCGACCCAACTAAAGTGACCCGTTCTGCATTGCAGTACGCGGCATCTGTTGCTGGCCTGATGATCACCACCGAGTGCATGGTGACCGATATGCCTAAAGGCGATGCACCTGACTTAGGTGCTGCTGGTATGGGCGGCATGGGCGGTATGGGCGGCATGATGTAATCGTGCGCTATACAGCTTAGATTGTGAAAAACCCCCGGGCAGAAATGCTCGGGGGTTTTTCTTTTGGTCATCTTTTTAGTATAAGGTTTAGACACGGACAACTACTGTCCAGCTTATTGAAAACGAGGAATAACATGCGCGTAAAAGTCTGTGCAGGGATCGTGGGAGCAGCATTGCTGCTGGCAGGTTGTAGTTCCAGCAATGAGCTGTCAGCAGCGGGCCAGGGTGTTCGCTTTGTGGAAGATAAGCCGGGTAGCGAGTGCCAGTTATTAGGTACGGCAAGCGGTGAGCAAAGCAACTGGATGTCGGGCCAGCACGGTGAAGAAGGCGGCTCTATGCGTGGTGCGGCGAATGCCCTGCGTAACCAGGCTGCGGCGATGGGCGGTAACGTGATTTATGGCGTGAGCAGCCCGTCGCAGGGGATGTTGTCGAGCTTTGTGCCGACAGCCAGCCAGATGAATGGCCAGGTTTATAAGTGCCCGAACTGATTGCCTTTTTCCCTCTCCCTTGAGGGAGAGGGTTAGGGTGAGGGGAAACTAGCTCTGCCGTAGCTGCAAATCCAGTGGCGTCTTGCTTGGTTCGCCGCCAATCTCACGCGCCAGTTTAGGTACCATATAGCCTGATACCAGTGTCAGCAATTCACGCATAATCGCTCTTGCTTCCTCATCTGACACCATGAAATGTGCAGCGCCCTGGACTTTATCCAGCACGTGAATGTAGTAGGGCATTACCCCTGCATCAAATAGCGCATTGCTCAGATTCGCCAGCGCGCGGGCATTATCGTTTACTCCACGCAGTAGCACGCTCTGGTTCAGCAGTGTGACGCCAGCCTTGCGCAATCTCGCCATCACCATACGAAAATCCTGATCTATTTCGTTGGCATGGTTAATGTGATTCACCAGCAGAATTTGCAGGGAAGAGCGCTCAAACCGGGCGGCCAGTTCGTCCGTAATGCGGGTCGGGATAACAATCGGCAAACGGCTATGGATCCGCAGACGTTTGATATGAGGAATACTCTCGAGTTGGGTTATCAGCCAGTCCAGCTCATGATCTTTTGCCATCAGCGGATCGCCACCGGAAAAGATAATCTCATCCAGCTCAGGATGCGCGGCAATGTAGTCCAGCGCGACCTGCCAGTTACGCTTGTTCCCTTGATTTTCGGCATACGGGAAGTGTCGGCGGAAGCAATAGCGACAATTTACGGCGCAGCCGCCTTTTACCAGCAGTAATGCGCGGTTCAAATACTTATGCAGCAAACCGGGCACAACGCTGTTCTGTTCCTCCAGTGGATCGGTGCTAAAGCCTGGCGCAGTCACAAACTCATCCTGAACAGTAAGCGTCTGTTTTAGCAATGGATCATCAGGGTTGCCTTTCTCCATGCGCGCCACAAATGCGCGAGGCACTCGCAGGGGAAAGAGGCGTTTGGCCTCACGGCCGGCGAGCAAGTTCTCATGGGTTTCCAGGTCTAAAAGACGCAGTAATTCATCAGGACTGGTGATTACATCGGCAAGTTGCGATAACCAATCTTCTCTGGACGGGGTGTTTAGGGTTACAATATGCGCCATTTTGTGGCTTAGCTACCAGTTAACAAATTTAGAGGGCCTTATGGCAACGTACTATAGCAACGATTTTCGTGCTGGTCTTAAAATCATGATGGACGGCGAACCGTATGCGGTTGAAGCCAGCGAATTCGTTAAACCAGGTAAAGGCCAGGCATTTGCGCGTGTTAAGCTGCGCCGCCTGCTGACCGGTACCCGTGTAGAAAAAACCTTCAAGTCTACTGACTCTGCTGAAGGTGCCGATGTTGTCGATATGAACCTGACTTACCTCTACAACGACGGTGAGTTCTATCACTTCATGAACAACTCTACTTTCGAACAGCTGTCTGCTGACGAGAAAGCAGTAGGTGACAGCGCTAAATGGCTGCTGGATCAGGCTGAGTGCATCGTGACCCTGTGGAACGGCCAGCCTATCTCTGTGACCCCACCAAACTTCGTAGAGCTGGAAATCGTTGAAACCGATCCAGGTCTGAAGGGTGACACCGCAGGTACTGGCGGCAAGCCAGCTAAACTGTCTACTGGTGCAGTGGTTAAAGTTCCACTGTTCGTACAGACTGGCGAAGTGATCAAAGTGGATACCCGCTCCGGCGAATACGTATCCCGCGTGAAGTAATTCATGTAAATGATTAATGGCGCAGCGCCCGCTGCGCCTGTTTTTGCAGGCAGGGATGATGAAACGTACCGTTAAAATTCTGCTTCTGTTGGCGCTGTCCGGCGCGTTCCTTTCCGGGTGTAATACTGCACGCGGTGTCGGCGAAGATATCAAAGATCTTGGCCATGTGATTTCTCACGCAGCCAGCTAATTTCGTCTAATTCTCCTAAAATCGCTTCCCGGGCCGTCAAATGACGGGATCTTGTCTATCCTTAAGTTGCTATCAACAAAATAACTTTGGCTATAAAAGGAAGATATTATGGTTAAGAAGACAATTGCAGCGATCTTTTCTGTCCTGGTACTTTCTTCAGTTTTAACCGCCTGTAATACCACGCGTGGCGTCGGTCAGGATATTTCTGAAGGTGGTAGCGCAATTTCTGGTGCAGCAACAAAAGCGCAGAACTAATGATATTAAGACGGTACGTCGTGTAGATCTCCTCGTACCGTCAATTCTCCACTTCTTGCAGGGATAAAAACGGCGAAAAACGTGTATCCATATGCAGTTTCATACGGATGTTGCGTTTGTAGGTATAAACCGTTTTCCCGTTGATACTCAAATGGCTGGCAATCTTCTGATTGCTTGCGCCATCCATCCACAGCGTAAGCACTTTCTCTTCCTGGCGGGTTAACAACGGTGCTGCGATTTGCGGTATTTCAATGCTGGCGCAGGATGTCAGTGCATCGTTAATCACCGTGGCCAGTTGTTCGAGTCCGGCATTTTTCAACAGACAGGACCAGACCGGGAACTGCTCCAGGTAATTTGCCATCTCTTGTTCTTCGCCCGACTGCAACAAAATAAAGGGCAGCGTTTCGCAGGATTTCAGCAAAGAAGAGAGCTGCTGGAAATGGTGAATATCCTGTTTGAAGCCGTGTAAATCAGCAATCACCAACGTTGGCTTCCACTGTAGGATGTGCTCCCGGGCCAGGAAAAGATTATTCAAACCGGTCACAACATAGTTGCCCGGGAACAGGCCAGAATGATTGAGCCATGCTTCAAACCCAGCGCGGGTGAAGTGACAACGGTCAATCAAAAGAATTTTGAACATATTTTTTTCGCAGTCGGCTAGTGGTTTGGCTTCCTGCCATCAGAAAGCACATCATCATAGAGAAGTCGGATGAGTGATAAATGCCTGAACTACGCGCCATACTGCGGCTATTTCTTGCCTTAACAAGTTCAGCATAAATGGATTGAAAAAAAATCGGTCGTTAACCAAAATATACCGCCTAATCTCTGCCTTGCGGGACGACCCGTAAGCGCATCTGTTCATCGGGGACGGCCCCAACTTGCATTTAAGTTAAGGAGCCAGATATGTCCTGGATTATTCTTGTCATTGCCGGTTTGCTTGAGGTTGTTTGGGCAATCGGTCTGAAGTACACCCACGGCTTTACCCGTCTGATGCCCAGTCTGATTACCGTTACTGCGATGGTTGTCAGTATTGCGCTGCTGTCGTGGGCGATGCGCACGCTGCCGGTAGGCACGGCTTATGCCGTCTGGACGGGGATTGGCGCTGTCGGGGCGGCAATTACGGGGATTTTGCTGCTGGGTGAATCGGCGAGTCTGGCACGTATCGCCAGCCTCGCCTTGATTGTCGCCGGAATTATTGGTTTAAAACTCAGCGCACATTAATGGGGTTGTTCCACCCAGATTAATTTCGTCACATCAAACCCCTGCCGGGTCGCGACGTCCAGCATCTGCTGTTTCATTTCACTGGAGATGGTTGGCGTGCGGGAGAGTATCCAGAGGTAGTCGCGATCCGGCCCGCAGACCAGCGCATGACGGTATTCTCTGTCCAGGGCTATCACGTTATACCCGCCATAGAAGGGACCAAAGAAAGAGACTTTAAGCGCCGCCCGATTTGGGCTGCCGGTAAAGTAGGCTTGTCCAATCGCCTGTTGCCACATGCCGCGGTCAGGGTTATAGCCGCGATTAATCACCTGAATCCCGCCATCATCCATCGAGCTGTAGTTCGCGGTGACTTTCTGCAAACCCCGCTCAAAACGGTGATCAAAACGGGCAATTTCATACCACGTTCCGAGGAAGCGCTGTGCATCGAAATTGTTGACGACGGTGACACCCGCTGGTGGGGTCGGAGAGCTACAGGCAACCACTAAAAACGCGGCTGTCACTGCGGCGATAACAGGCAGAATGCGCATAGGTGTTTCCTTACCGGTTTTTTGTTAAGTGTAGATGAGGGCAAGGAAAATGTGGGTTTACCGTGGTGTGTTTTGCCGGGTAGCGCTAACGCTACCCGGCACGGTTTTACTGTAGCGCGCTCAAAATACGGTACGCTGTCTCTACCCTTGCAGGATTCGGATAGCTTTTGTTCGCCAGCATCACGATGCCGAGTTGCTGTTCAGGAATAAACGCAACGTAACCGCCAAAACCACCGGTTGACCCCGTTTTATGCACCCAGGAGGCTTTTACCGGTGGCGCTGGCGGAGTGACTTCTGCCGCAGGTAAGGGTGCCAGTGCAATCTTGTTATCACTGCCATCCACTACCGTTTTAGCGTCCACGGGCCAGTTCAGCATTTCCCAGCCCAGCCCCTGATACATTGAGCCAACCCGCCAGTAGCGAGACTGAGCAAGGGCAATACCTTGCTTAAGAGACGCATCAGCGACGGTATCTGGCGCCATGTTGGCCATCACCCAGCGGGACATATCCTGGATATTCGTCTTCACGCCATAGGCTTGCGCATCCAGCATTCCAGGCGAAACATGAACCGGTTTGCCGTCACGATAGCCCCATGCGTAATGTTTCTCTTCCGATTTTGGGACCGTAATCCAGGTATGTGTCAGCTTCAGCGGCTGAAACACACGCGTGGTCATGGCCTGCTCAAAACTCATACCGGAAGGTTTAACCGCCAGCACGCCGAAAAGGCCAATACTGGCGTTCGCATAAAGGCGCGTTGTCCCGGGTTTCCACTGTGGCTGCCAGTGCTGGTAGAAATTCAGCAGCGAAGCGTTGTCAGTGACCTTATCCGGAACTTGTAACGGCAGGCCACCGGCGGTGTAGGTTGCCAGATCCAGCAGACGGATCCCCTGCCACTGTTTGCCTGTCAGTTCAGGCCAGTATTGCGTTGCCGGGTCGCTCAGTGAAATTTCATGGCGGGCAACGGCATCGCCTCCCAGCACGCCGGTGAAGGTTTTACTGATGGAGCCCAGCTCGAATAATGTCTGTTGTGTGACGGGCACGCGAGCCGCGACATCGGCTTCCCCGAAGGTGAAATAGTGCGGTTTGCCCTGATAAATAACCGCTACCGCCATACCGGGGATGGCCTGCGCTTTCATCAGGGGAGTCACGGCGCGTTCAACCACATTAGCCAACTGTTTTTCTGACATCGTCCCGGCAAGGGCTGAACAGGAGGCGGTGAGCAGCAGAGCGCAGCAAAGTGATTTTTTCATGAGATATCTTCCGTAATAGCGAGTCAAGGGAATGTCCGGGCCCATCAGACGAGCGTAGTCTGTTGGATTTGACTGTGCATGACAAACGGTTAAATTTAGCAGGAGCTGTTAATTTTTCTAACGGACAAGACCATGACGCGCAGCTATATTCCCCTTAATTCGCTTCGTGCATTCGAAGCCGCCGCCAGGCACCTCAGCTTTACTCATGCGGCGATTGAGCTGAATGTCACCCATTCCGCCATTAGCCAGCAGGTGAAAGCACTGGAGCAGCACCTTAACTGCCAGTTGTTCGTGCGCGTCTCTCGTGGCCTGATGCTGACTACGGAAGGTGAGAATTTATTGCCGGTGCTGAACGACTCTTTTGATCGTATTGCCGGAATGCTGGACCGCTTTAGCCGTCATCGGGCGCAGGAAAAACTCAAAATTGGCGTTGTCGGGACCTTCGCTACCGGCTGTTTATTTCCGCTGCTTGAGGATTTTCGCCGCAGTTACCCGCATATTGACCTCCAGCTTTCCACGCATAACAACCGGGTCGATCCGGCCGCCGAAGGGCTGGATTACACGATCCGCTACGGTGGAGGTGCATGGCATGGCACTGAGGCCATTTTTCTTTGCGCAGCGCCGCTGGCTCCTCTTTGCTCGCCGGAGTTCGCCGACAGGCTGCACGCGCCCGCTGATATTCTGAAATTTACCCTTCTGCGTTCCTATCGACGTGATGAATGGTCGGCATGGATGCAGGCCGCAGGTGAACCACCACCTTCACCGACACATCGGGTTATGGTGTTTGATTCATCCGTTACCATGCTGGAAGCCGCGCAGGCGGGCGTGGGGATTGCCATCGCACCGGTCGACATGTTTGCCCATCTGCTGAATAGCGAGCGTATCGTGCAGCCGTTTGCCACGCAGATCGATCTTGGCAGTTACTGGCTAACGCGATTGCAGTCACGGACTGAAACCCCTGCAATGCACGAGTTTGCGCAGTGGCTGGTGGGGAAGATGCAGAAATAAAAAGGCCCGCCGGATGGCGGTAATGCCAGTCAGTTAAGCGATATTAAACCACTCTGCTATTTGAGTGGCATCGTTCCGTTCACTTAGGCTTTCCTGCTACCTGCATAATCCGCTGCGGTGAACGTGCTAAGGGGGCTGCCGCCGCCCCCTTAGCAATCCCGGCTCCCGGCAAAGAAACTCGCCGCTTCGCGGTACCCTCAGCTTATTCCTTCCGGCTTATCGGGGACGGGCGGAGGTAACGTCCCTGTAAATCCGCCCTCGCCGCGCATCCCTGCGCGTCGCCCCGGCCTTCAGGAAACGCTTCGGCGATTTTCAGCCGGACTCACGAACCTTCAACCTTCTCTGCGGCCTGAAAATGGCACGGATGTTGAGTCCCGCAGAAATCGGCGAACCGGAGAACGGATGACAAGGGCTGGACGCCATGGATGGCGGCCAGAGGCGAAATGAGACAGGATGTCGAGTCGAGCCGACCGCAGGCAGACGGTCGTGAGGTGAGCGCAGTGCGAAGCACCGATTTCTTTGCGGGCCGCGGGGATTGATAAGGGGGCCGCGGCGGCCCCCTTATCCCGTTCACGTGTTCTGAACGAATTATTTTCTGCGAGTATTAAGGTGAACGGAACCCTGCACCGTGCTTAACTGACAAGCATTACCGCCGGATGGCGGGCCTTTTTATTCAGATGGTGACCACGGCAATCAGCGTGACCACGGTCAGAATGGTTGCCAGACCGTAGAAGACCCATTTGCCGCTCGGGACATGGATTTTCAGGTCGTGCATCGCATGGTGAATACGATGCAGACCACACCACAGCGGCAGGACAATCATCAGGAAGATGAATACGCGGCCAATAAAGCTGCCCGCAAACGCCAGCACGCGATCGTAGCCAAGCGCATCGCCCGGGAACAGCCCCAGCGGCAGCATAATGCCAACCAGCAGGATGATAACCGGCGCGATGATGGCGCTCCACATGCCGCCTGCGCCAAACAGACCCCAGAAGACCGGCTCGTCTGAACGTTTTGGATTTGGATTGATCACAGTAGTCTCCTTACCAGAACAGTGCGACAAACAGAATGACCACAGTGACTATCGCCGTCACTGCCCACAGCCCTTTAATGACCGGCTCTGGCCCCATTTTCTCGCCTTTTACGATGATATTCGCCGCTTTTGGTGCCAGTTCAAACCAGGTTTTAGTATGAAGCAGCGCCGCTGCAAGCACGAGAAGGTTCAGGATCACCACAATCGGGTTTTGCAGGAAGCCCACAAAATTCGCCCAGGTTTCCGGGCCATGTTTGAGGGCAAACACTCCGTACATCAGTTCAATGCTAAACCAGACCGCCGGTACAGCCGTGCCTTCACGCAGCATATAGAAGCGATAAAACGGCAGATTTTTCCACCAGGTGGACGGCATTGGCCGCACGTAGGCTTTGCGTTTAGTCGTCATCATGCACTCCTTAGCGTGGTTTCAGGGTAGCGATAAGAAAGTCTTTCGAGCTTTCAACTTTACCCTGCTGAATGGCGGCGGCCGGATCGACATGCTTCGGACAGACTTCGGAGCAGTAACCGACAAAAGTACAGCTCCAGACGCCGTTCTGGCTGTTAAGCTGCGCCATACGTTCTTTTTTACCGTGGTCGCGGCTGTCTTCGTTATAGCGATGCGCCAGGGTAATGGCCGCCGGGCCGATGAACTCTTTATTCAGACCGAACTGCGGACAGGCGGCATAGCACAGGCCGCAGTTGATGCAGCCGGAGAACTGATGGTATTTCGCCATCTGCGCCGGGGTCTGGGTGTTTGGCCCCTGATCCGGTGTGCGCGGGTTGCCGATGATGTACGGCTTAATTGCTTCCAGGCTTTCGATAAAGTGGGTCATATCGACCACCAGATCGCGCTCGATCGGGAAGTTGCCCAGCGCTTCAACCTTGATACCTTTGGTGTATTCGCGCAGGAAGGTCTTACAAGCCAGCTTTGGCACCTTGTTGACCATCATGCCGCAGGAGCCGCAAATTGCCATACGGCAGGACCAGCGGTAGCTCAGGTCTGGTGCCAGGTTGTCTTTAATGTAGCCGAGCGCATCCAGCAGGGAGGTTTGCTCGTCGTAAGGCACTTCGTAGAAAGCGCTGTGCGGGGCGGAGTCCACTTCCGGGTTGTAGCGCACCACTTCAACTTTCAGTTTTTGCATCTCAGCCATTCGCCTTCTCCTTCTTCTCGGCGGCTTCTGCTTCTGCACCGTAAACGCGTTTCGCCGGCGGCAATGTGGTGATCTTCACGTCGCTGTAGTCCAGACGCGTGGTCCCATCCGCATCGCGCCAGGCGAGGGTGTGTTTCAGGAAGTTGACATCGTCACGTTCGGTGCAGCCTTCATCCAGACGCTGATGGGCGCCGCGTGACTCTTTACGGGCCAGCGCAGAGTGCGCCATACATTCGGCCACGTTCAGGCCGTGTCCCAGTTCAATGGTGTACAGCAGGTCGGTGTTGAACACGCTGGAGGTATCGGTGATACGCACACGCTTGAAGCGCTCCTGCAACTCCGCCAGCTTATCGACGGTTTTTTGCATCAGCTCTGGCGTACGGTAAATACCGCAGCCTTCTTCCATCGACAGGCCCATTTCATCGCGGATTTTCGACCAGTTTTCGTTACCTTCCTGGTTGACGAGGTCTTTCAGGCGTTTTTCAACGTCTGCAACCTGTGCATCCAGTGCGGCGCTGTTGGCTTCGCCCGCTGTGGCGGCACGCTCCATCGCGCGCTCGCCCGCCATGCGACCAAAGACGACCAGCTCTGCGAGTGAGTTCGATCCCAGACGGTTGGCGCCATGCAGGCCCACGGAGGAGCACTCGCCCACGGCGAACAGGCCTTTGATACGGGTTTCACACTGCTGATCGGTTTCGATGCCGCCCATGGTGTAGTGCGCGGTTGGACGCACCGGAATCGGCTCTTTCACCGGATCGACGCCCACATAGGCTTTTGACAGTTCACAGATGAACGGCAGACGTTCCAGTAATTTCTTCTCGCCCAGGTGACGCAGGTCGAGGTAGACCACATCGCCGCGCGGGGTAGGGATGGTGTTGCCTTTACGCCACTCGTGCCAGAAAGCCTGGGACACTTTGTCGCGTGGGCCAAGCTCCATATATTTGTTCTTCGGCTCGCCGAGCGGGGTTTCCGGGCCCATGCCGTAATCCTGCAAATAGCGGTAGCCGTTTTTGTTGACCAGAATCCCGCCTTCACCACGGCAACCTTCCGTCATCAGAATGCCAGAACCCGGCAGGCCAGTTGGGTGATACTGGACAAACTCCATATCACGCAGTGGTACGCCGTGGCTGAGCGCCATACCCATCCCGTCGCCGGTGACGATCCCGCCGTTGGTGTTGTAGCGGTAAACACGGCCAGCGCCACCGGTTGCCATCACCACGGCTTTCGCGCGGATTTGTACCAGTGTGCCTTCCATCATGTTCATCGCCACCAGACCGCGCGCTTCGCCGTCATCCACGAGGATATCGAGAACGAAATGTTCATCAAAGCGCTGAATTTGTGGGAACTGAAGGGAGGTCTGGAACAGGGTATGTAGCATGTGGAAGCCGGTTTTATCGGCGGCGAACCAGGTGCGTTCGATTTTCATCCCGCCGAAGCGGCGAACGTTCACGCTGCCATCCGGGCGGCGACTCCACGGGCATCCCCACTGTTCGAGCTGGGTCATTTCCGTTGGACAATGGTGCACGAAGTAGTCGACGACATCCTGTTCGCAAAGCCAGTCGCCCCCTGCAACCGTGTCGTGGAAATGGTATTCGAAGCTATCATGATCCTGCGCGACGGCGGCGGATCCCCCTTCAGCGGCAACCGTGTGGCTGCGCATAGGGTAGACTTTTGAAATCAGTGCGATTTTAGCGTTTGGATTAGCCTGAGCTGCTGCAATTGCAGCACGTAATCCAGCACCGCCAGCGCCTATAACGGCAAGATCGGCTTGAAAAGTTTGCACGACATTCCTCCAGGTTTTTGTTATTTCGCAATGCGATGAACTAAAGGTAGCTCACCTGCCCGGGCGGGCTATCGCGAAAGCGTTTCCACTGCTCCTTTATGGGTAAAACAGTATAACCGTGTGGATGTGAGGGAAATTTGACGTGTTCGATTTTTTTGCTGTTATGTGCAATGATTTATCATTGTGATTGATGAATTACGTCACGAAATAACAGCCTTCAATGAAATCCGCTAATTTACTGCGCAAAATTTGTCTCTGTCTCCGCTAACGAGTAGACTTCGTGCCCTTGTGTGAAATCGGAGAAGAACTCATGAGCGAAACGGCCACCTGGCAGCCGAGCGCGTCCATCCCTAATTTGTTAAAACGCGCAGCAATTATGGCGGAGATCCGCCGTTTCTTTGCCGATCGCGGTGTACTTGAGGTGGAAACGCCGTGCATGAGTCAGGCAACGGTTACCGATATTCATTTGGTCCCGTTCGAAACCCGTTTTGTTGGTCCTGGCCATTCACAGGGCATGAATCTGTATCTGATGACCAGCCCGGAATACCACATGAAGCGCCTGCTGGCTGCGGGCTGTGGCCCGGTGTATCAGCTGTGCCGCAGCTTCCGCAATGAAGAGATGGGACGTCACCATAACCCGGAATTCACCATGCTGGAGTGGTATCGCCCGCATTATGATATGTACCGCCTGATGAATGAGGTGGACGATCTGCTGCAACAGGTACTGGATTGCGCGGAAGCCGAAACGCTCTCCTATCAACAGGCGTTCCAGCGCTATCTGGAAATTGATCCGCTGTCAGCCGACAAAACGCAGTTGCGTGAAGTGGCGGCTAAGCTTGATTTAAGCAACGTGGCGGATACTGAAGAAGACCGCGATACGCTGCTGCAACTGCTGTTCACCTTTGGCGTTGAGCCGCAGATTGGCAAAGACCGGCCTGCTTTTGTTTACCACTTCCCGGCAAGCCAGGCTTCTCTGGCGCAGATCAGCACCGAAGATCACCGCGTGGCGGAACGCTTTGAGGTTTACTACAAAGGCATTGAGCTGGCGAACGGGTTCCACGAACTGACCGATGCTCGCGAACAGCAGCAGCGCTTTGAGCAGGACAACCGCAAGCGTAATGCGCGTGGCCTGCCGCAGCAGCCGATTGATACCAATCTGCTGGAGGCCCTGAAAGCCGGTCTGCCAGATTGCTCCGGCGTGGCGCTGGGTGTTGACCGCCTGGTGATGCTGGCGCTGGGGGCCGAGCAGTTGGGTGATGTGATTGCCTTTACGGTTGATCGCGCCTGATAGCACTTCACGGTGTGCGGCCAACAGGCCGCACACCGCTTACACTACAAACTTCCCGCCGGGCGCTTACGCGCCGCTGATGTCACCGTTCTTGCCGTCTTACGACCATCCAGACTTTCCAGACGCATCTGGAATGGAGGGAACGGCATATCGATACCGTGTTCGCGGAAGCCAGCCAGAATCAGCTGGTGGATCTCATGGCGCAGCGGCATTCGGTGGCCCATTTCAGCCGCATAAATTCGCAGCTCGAAAATCTGGATCCCCTGCTGTAAATCGACCAGGAAAACTTCCGGTGCCGGGTTGTCTATCACCAGCGAGCAGCGCTCTGCAGCGGTGTACAGGATCTGCGTCACCTCTTCGCTGTTCGCATCGGATGGCGCAGGCACAGTCAGCACCACACGCGTAACGGAGTCTGACAGCGACCAGTTGATAAACTGCTCGGTGATAAACGCCTTATTTGGCACGATGATCTCTTTACGGTCCCAGTCGCTGATCGTTGTCGCACGGGTGTTGATCCTGGTGACGCTGCCGGTTAAATCGCGGATCGTCACCGTATCGCCAATGCGGATCGGTTTTTCAAACAGGATGATCAGGCCGGAAACAAAGTTGGCAAAAATCTCCTGCAAGCCAAAGCCCAGGCCAACGGTCAGTGCGGCAACCAGCCACTGTAGCTTCGACCACTCAATACCAATCATCGAGAAGCCAACCAGCCCACCAAACAGCATGATCAGATATTTGGTGATGGTGGTAATGGCATATCCCGTACCTGGCGCTAAATCCAGGTGTTGCAGCAGCGCCAGCTCCAGCAGAGCAGGGAAGTTACGGATAAGCTGTGTGGTGATGATCAACACCAGAATCGCAATCAGCACCGCGCCCAGGGTGATAGGTTCGAGGCTTTCGACGCCCTGTACCGTCGAGGTGACATCCCACAGCGAAATGTTTTCGAGGAAACCAAACGCAGAGTGGATCTCAGACCACAGGAAAATCACCGAGAGCAGGGCAATCAGCATCAGGATCGAGCGTACCAGTCGCAGGGACTGGGTACTGATAGCATCAAGATCCAGTTCAACATCATCCGCGTCGGTGTTTCCTTCCGTGCTGTTGGTATGGTGCGATTCCTCTTCACCCCGCGCACGCTGCGCGAGGATCTCCGCGCGGCGGTGCTTGGCACGATCGAACGCCAGCCTGCGGCGCTGGATAAGCATCCATCGGCGGATGACGTGGTAGACCACCAGGAGCAGGAACCAGATGGCGACCGATGTTTCCAGTCGCGCCAGCAGCGCCTGCGCCGTGGCCAGATACCCGACAGCTGCCGCCAGGATCGCCGCCAGCGGGGCGCTGAGCAGCAGGTTCCACAGCAGGCGGTTAAACATGTTTTCGCCGCTGCCGGTTTTGTCGAGATACAGCGGAATACCAGCGCGCTTAAGGCTTAACGTCACCATCGCCAGCGCGCCACAAATCAACATGAAGCACAGGCGGCCCAACGAGCCGGAGAATTCGCGGTCGTTGAGATTATCGAACATGATAAGCGCCATGATCAGTGGCACGATAAGCCCGATGCTCATCAGGTAGTAACGCATGGCTCGCGCCACGCGATTACGCGGCCAGCCAAAGTGGGCAATGAACAGACCGTTCGGACGGGCGAACGTGGCGCAAATCATCACTACCCACAGCAGCGGAACAGTGGCGGTCACACCATCACCAATGGCCACCGCCAGCGGATAAGGCCAGGCTTCCCGCAGGCCGTAACCGAGCGTCATCCACAGCACAGGCAGCGGCGAGGCAACGAGAATCGACCAGAATACCGTGCGTAGCGTTAGCCAGAAGTGATCCTGCGTCACCTTACCGACGCGCGCACTGGAGCGTTCCAGGAAGCGAGTGAAGTGCCTGCGCGAGTAAATACTGCAACCCACCAGAATCAATGCTCCCAGCAGCGGGAAGATAGTCTCTTTGCTGGTGAGCATCATCACGCTGGCCTGGCCCAGTTGGCTGAAGGTATCCATCGAGATGAGGCGGCGCAGATCCTGCACGATTTCAATCGGCCAGGAGAAGGTCATTGGGCGGACGTCAGAGGTCCAGAACAGGTAGCGGTGCGTTGCCTCGTTCACTTCTTTCAGCGCATCTTCAAGCTGGCTGTTAGAGACTTTCAGCTTGGTGAGTTCGAGGATAAGCGTATCGCCACCCTGAAGCAGTGAATTCAGCAGCTCGCGCTGGGTGCGCATTTGCGCGTCCAGAATTCGGTTTTGCTCACTGGTCAGCGGCTGCCCGTCGGCCTGACGGATCTGGCGGATTTGCGGCTGTTTGTTAAGGAGATCTTCAAAATGCAGGCGCTGGACGCGCAGTTGCGCCATTTCAGTATCAAGCTGTTGTGGCTTTGGCATTTCCGGCAAGCGGGCAACCTGCGCACGTAGCGCTTCGCCCAGCAGGTTTGAGGAGCCGAGCCACTGGGATTGCTCGCGCAGGGTATTCAGCGCCTGGCGTACCTGCAAGGTTTGGTTAGTGGCCTGACGCTGTTGCGATGCCACCAGATCCATACGCTGTGCTTGCTGGTTCAGGGCGGCCGAAAGCTCGCGGTTGACCTTAAACTGATCGACAATCCCGACGGGCAGGTTATCGCTGTTTTCGGCAAGTAATTCAGTGCTTTCCAGCGCCCGTTCGGCTTCGCGCTGGCGCTGGCTGTTTAACTGGTTACGCAAGGCCTGTAACCAGGCATCCAGCTGCTGGCTCTGTTTTTGCGCCAGCTCAGAACGCATCCGCGACAGCTCCTGGCGGTTGTTGGCAGAAAGCTGCGCCAGCTCCAGCTCATCCACCAGGGCTTTGAGTCTGGCGGATTCAGCCTGAATCCCCAGATTCTGCGCCTGGTTTAGCGGGGTATTACCGGTCTGTGTCCCGACACGTCGCTCGACTTCACTGAGCTGGCGGCGGGCATCGGTTTGCTGTTGTGGAAGCTGGTTGAGCGAGTCGGCAATTTCACGTGCACGCTCCTGCTCCTGCTGAGCCATGCGACTCTTTTCCAGAAGCTGGCTGCTGACTTGCAGGATCTCCTGGTTAAGCGCGTCGGAGGTCATGCCCTCAGGCACCACGCGTGGTTCATCGCGCAGATTATTAAGCTGCGAGCGCAGCGTTTGCGAAAGTTTGGGAAAGTTATCGATAACCTGCTGATATTGCTGAGCGCGCTCAAGGGAACCTTTGCGTTCCTCAAGCGCGTTCAGCGCGGCCTGGAGGGCTTCGACGGTTTCAGGCTGTGCGGGTTTTGCCGCTTTTGCCTGCTCCAGCTCCTGGGTTATCTGTTTGGCGTCGGGGGCTGTCGCTGCGTACGCCCCCATGCTGAGGCACCAGGCCATCAGTAGTACGATAATCGGGCGCACGTCAGCGGTCCTTCTGTTGTTAGCCTTCGTCTTTTTTGTCGTCAACCAGTGGGCTGGCGTCGTGCTCTGCTGTTACCTGTTCTTCTGCCAGCGGAGCAGGCTCTGCGTCCGGCGTGGCGAAGGTTTCAGTAGAAACGGCCAGCGGCTGACCCAGTTTCGTTACTGACAGGCTTTCCAGCTGCTCTGCAAGGTTAACTTTACCCGGTGCAAACAGGTTGATAACCGTAGAGCCCAGCTTGAAGCGGCCCATTTCCTGGCCTTTCAGCAGTGCCACGGAGCCTTCTGCTTCGCCCGCAGGCCATGTCCAGCGCTTGATAACACCTTCACGTGGCGGGGTGATGGTGCCCGCCCATACGGTTTCAATGCTGCCTACAATGGTAGCACCCACCAGAATCTGCGCCATTGGGCCAAATTCAGTATCAAACAGGCAGATGACGCGTTCGTTACGGGCGAACAGGTTCGGGACGTTCTGCGCGGTCAGGTGGTTCACAGAGAACAGGTCACCTGGCACATAGATCATTTCACGCAGGATGCCGTTGCATGGCATATGCACGCGGTGATAGTCGCGCGGCGAAAGATAGGTGGTGGCGAATGACCCATTGCGGAACAGGTCAGCCATCAGGTAATTACCCGCCAGCAGCGCTTCCAGGCTGTAGTTGTGGCCTTTCGCCTGCAAAATTTTGTCGTCTTCGATTTTACCGAGCTGGCTGATGACGCCGTCAGCAGGCATGACCAGCACGTTAGGATCGGTGTTTACCGGGCGAACGTCTTCGCGCAGGGGACGGACGAAGAACTCGTTGAAAGTGCGGTAGCTGGCTGTGTCCGGCTTCTGCGCCTCTTTCATATCGACCTTGTAGTATTTCACGAACAGGTCGATGACCAGTTTGGTCAGCCAGCCAGCTCGTTTGCTCGCGCCCCAGCCCGCCAGGCGAGTGAGCCACAGTTTTGGCAGAATGTATTGAAGCGAAAGTTTAAATGAGTTTAACAAGGTAGCCTCCAGGCCATTGTTTTGTCGTTCCTGATCCGGCATTACGCTGCCGGAACCTGAAAAAAGGGGACGATTTTAGCGATGCTTAGCTTAGTTGTCAGTTATCAGAATCAGAAAAGTTTTTACGCGTTTTTACGTCTTCCATGCTCTCAAGAATGCGGTGATAGTTTTCAAAGCGGGTTTCCGCAATTTCACCGTTCTCTACCGCTTCGCGGATAGCGCAACCCGGATCGTTATCGTGTTTGCAGTCGCGATATTTGCAAGCGCCTAAATAATCATGGAATTCGACAAAACCGTTGAAGATTTGTTCCGGCTCGAGGTGCCACAAGCCGAATTCACGCACGCCCGGGGAGTCGATCACGTCGCCGCCATGGGGGAAGTGATACAGCCGCGAAGCGGTGGTGGTGTGCTGGCCCAGACCCGAGACATTGGACACATCGTTAGTCAGGATCTCTTGCTGGAGGCCAAGCAGGTTATTCAGCAGGCTGGATTTACCCACGCCGGATTGACCTGCAAAGATGCTGATCCGATCGGTCAGCGCATCTTCTAACGGTTTCAGCCCATCTTTGGTGTGGCTGGAGACCATCAGCACGCGATAACCAATCTTGCGGTAGATATCCATCTGCTCGTTAACAAAGGCCATGCCGTCGTCATCCAGCAGATCGATTTTGTTCAACACGATGATCGGTTCAACCTGAAGCGTTTCGCAAGCAACGAGGTAGCGGTCGATGATATTGAGCGAAAGCTCCGGCAAAATCGCCGAAACGATTACGATCTGGTCAATGTTGGCAGCAATCGGTTTTACGCCATCATAGAAATCAGGGCGGGTCAGTACCGACGTGCGTTCATGCACGGCTTCAACGATACCTTTCACCGTCACGCCTTCCGCGGCTTCTTTGCCTGGACGCCAGACCACGCGGTCACCGGTAACCAGTGAGCGGATGGTGCGACGGATATTACAACGGTGGATATCCCCGCCGGCGGATTCGACATCGGCATGCATACCAAAACGGCTAATCACGACACCTTCTGTCGCTTCGCCAAACAGGTTGTCGTCGTAATCCGGCTTCTCCGAAGTGGTTTTAAGACGGCGCTGGTGATTGGCGTTGACGCGGCGCTGCTGCCCTTTGGAGAGTTTATTTTTACTCAATCGCACTGGCTCCTGGTCGCCCGTGATGGGCAAAACCTCTATGATACACTCTAATTAATACTAGTTAACCTGCTACTGCCGGTTATGCGAGAAGGGTGGAAAATAACATGAGCGCAGATGAAAACAACCTGATTTGGATTGATCTTGAAATGACAGGGCTGGATCCCGAGCGCGATCGCATTATTGAGATTGCCACGCTGGTCACCGATGCAAACCTCAATATTCTGGCCGAAGGGCCAACCATTGCCGTTCACCAGTCTGATGAACAACTTGCGCTGATGGATGACTGGAACGTGCGTACCCACACCGGCAGCGGGCTGGTGGAACGTGTGAAAGCCAGTACGCAGGGCGATCGTGAGGCGGAGCTTGCGACCATTGAGTTTCTGAAACAGTGGGTTCCGGCAGGGAAATCACCTATCTGCGGTAACAGCATTGGCCAGGATCGCCGTTTCCTGTTTAAGTACATGCCGGAACTGGAAGCTTACTTCCACTACCGTTATCTGGATGTCAGCACCCTGAAAGAGCTGGCGCGTCGCTGGAAACCTGAAATTCTGGACGGCTTTAAAAAACAGGGCACCCATCAGGCGATGGACGATATCCGTGAGTCTGTAGCGGAACTGGCTTACTACCGCGAGAATTTCATTAAGCTGTGATTTTTGAGGCCCGGCACCCTTGCGCTGCCGGGTTTTTGTCGCTAAATTGTGCAGCTTGCTGATTAATTAATCATTTGAACAAGATTTCGAAAAAATCGCGTTCAGGGGGGTTGCAGCTAAAAGGATTTCTCGTATAATGCGCCTCCCGTAACGACAGAGAATTACACGTTACGACAGCAACAAAAGCAGTACAGATTTGCGGGAATAGCTCAGTTGGTAGAGCACGACCTTGCCAAGGTCGGGGTCGCGAGTTCGAGTCTCGTTTCCCGCTCCAAAATTTGAAAGTATCGCAAGATACGCCAGCACCAGAACACCCAAGCGGGAATAGCTCAGTTGGTAGAGCACGACCTTGCCAAGGTCGGGGTCGCGAGTTCGAGTCTCGTTTCCCGCTCCAAAATTTGAAAGTATCGCAAGATACGCACAGCACCAGAACACCCAAGCGGGAATAGCTCAGTTGGTAGAGCACGACCTTGCCAAGGTCGGGGTCGCGAGTTCGAGTCTCGTTTCCCGCTCCAAATTCTTCTTCTTTTCTAAAAAATCCACAGCGGAATAGTTCGTTGGGGACGTTTTCTATTGCATCTGAAATACTACTATAAACAGAGTTATCCACAGAACCTGTCGTTTACCTCACTGGGGTAAAAACTTCGCAGGGTGAATAGTATCGTTTTAACGTGTTGAATTTTATTAATAAAATTTGATTTCAAAATGTTAAAGAGATCACTTGACCTGTTTGCAAAGCCCGATGGCGCCTGAGTTCTTATTTTTATACACAGGCTGTGAATAGTTCAGGCGTCCCGTGTAAGCCCTTTTTCAATCACCCTCACCAGACGCTGTTTTTGCGGTAACTGCACTTCGACCACGCAGGCATTTCGCTTCTCGATTTGCTGCGCAATCGCCCACTCTATGTGCTCGTCGAGAAGTGGGTGCTCACCTCTACGACTTTCCAGTGCCTGAATGTTGGCTTCATCCCAGGGAGCATTGCCCAAGGCAACAGCCACATTTCGTAGCCAGCGTAAATGCCCGATACGGCGGATAGCTGAACCTTCAGTGACTTTCAGGAACCAGGCCTCGGTCCAGGCGAACAGTTCAATAAGCGGCGGAGCGTGCAGTGCCTTGCGCGGGCTAAAGTCTTCTTCATCGGTAAGCTGTGAATAGCGGTTCCACGGGCAAATTAGCTGGCAGTCGTCGCAACCGTAAATCCGGTTGCCAATGAGCGGACGGAACTCTTCCGGGATGGCGCCTTCCAGCTCGATAGTGAGATAAGATATGCAGCGGCGAGCGTCAACGGTGTAGGGCTCAACGATAGCACCCGTCGGGCAGATGGTCATACAGGCCACACACCGCCCGCAACCTTCTTCCACCGGCCCGTCTACCGGCAGCGGCAAATCGATGAGTAGCTCGCCCAGAAAGAAGAATGACCCGGCATCACGGCTAAGGATAAGTGAGTGCTTACCTGTCCAGCCAAGCCCGGCTTTTTCGGCAATTGGACGCTCAAGAATAGGCGCAGAATCGACAAAGGGTCTAAAATTCAGCGAAACACAGTGTTGCTGAATAGTTTCCCCGAGTTTTTTTAAGCGGTTACGCAGAAGCTTATGGTAATCACGCCCCAGGGCGTAACGGCTGACGTAACCCAATGAGGGATTTTTTAGCGTGCGGGCAAACGCCGCGTTGGCCGGCAGATAGTTCATACGCACGCTAATGACACGTAACGTGCCCGGCAAAAGCTCGTGTGGACGCGCACGCATCATGCCATGACGCGCCATCCACTCCATCTCGCCGTGGTATTGTTTGTCCAGCCAGGCCTGAAGTTTAGGCTCGCTGGCGGAAAGGTCTGTATCCGTAATACCGACCTTCTGGAAGCCAAGCTCAGCGCCCCACTGTTTAATTTTTTGCGCTAACTGATTGAGATCGAGGGGCTGTGACATGACGGACCATACGGTGAAGAAAAACCCCGCAAGTATACCACATTCCATCTGGGATGCGGATGCCCTGCGCCGCGCTGAAAAAGAGGCGGCAGACAGTCTCGGCCTTACCCTTTATGAACTTATGCAACGCGCAGGCGAGGCGGCATTTACCGTTTCCCGCACCCTTTATCCTCAGTCGACACACTGGCTCATTTTATGCGGACACGGCAATAACGGCGGGGATGGCTATGTGGTTGCCCGGCTGGCCGTGGCAGCGGGCATTCGTGTGACATTACTGGCGCTGGAGAGCAATAAACCGCTGCCGGAAGAAGCCAGCGCGGCGCGTGAAGCCTGGCTAAACGCGGGTGGTGTTATTCATGCGTCTGATATCGTCTGGCCGGATGATATCGATGTGATAATTGATGGTCTGCTGGGCACCGGGTTGCGCAGTGCGCCGCGCGAAGGTGCCGCGGCATTGATAGAGCAAGCTAATGCCCACTCTGCACCAGTGGTTGCGCTGGACATTCCATCCGGGTTAATCGCGCAAACCGGGGCCACACCCGGCGCGGTTATCAAGGCTTGCCACACGGTGACGTTTATCGCCCTCAAACCCGGTTTGCTGACAGGCAAAGCGCGTGATGTGGTGGGTGTACTGCACCATAACGCGCTGGGGCTGGATAATTGGCTTGCCGGGCAGGAAACACCTATCGCCCGCTTTGATGCCTCAAAGCTTGCGCAGTGGTTGCCACCGCGACGCCCGACATCCCATAAGGGCGATCATGGCAGGCTGGTGATTATTGGCGGGGATTATGGAACCGCAGGTGCCATTCGCATGGCAGGTGAGGCCGCAGTGCGCAGTGGTGCGGGATTAGTGCGAGTACTTACTCGCATCGAAAATATCGCCCCCATTATAACCGCACGCCCGGAACTGATGGTGCATGAGCTTACGCCTCAGACGCTGGAAGAGACCCTGGAATGGGCGGATGTCGTGGTCATTGGCCCTGGGCTTGGACAGCAGGCGTGGGGTAAGCAGGCGCTACAAAAAACCGAGAATTTTCGTAAACCGATGCTGTGGGATGCCGACGCGCTGAACCTTCTGGCAATCAATCCTGATAAGCGTCACAATCGCATCCTGACACCACACCCCGGTGAAGCCGCGCGATTACTCAATTGCAGCGTTGCAGAAATTGAAAACGATCGCTTACTTTCTGCACAGCGTCTGGTAAAACGTTACGGGGGTGTTGCCGTTTTAAAAGGGGCGGGGACCGTTGTCGCCTGTGACAATGCGCGGGGCATTATCGATGCCGGTAACGCGGGAATGGCGAGCGGCGGTATGGGCGATGTGCTCTCTGGCATCATAGGTGCGTTGCTCGGACAGAAACTTCCCCTATATGATGCAGCCTGTGCGGGCTGCGTGGCACACGGTGCAGCCGCAGACAAGCTTGCGGCGCAATATGGTACACGCGGAATGCTGGCCACCGATCTTTTTTGCACGCTAAGGCGTGTTGTTAACCCGGATGTGATTGACGTAGAAAATGACTAATCGAGCGATTCCTTTACCTGACGAACAGGCAACTTTAGATCTCGGCAAGCGTGTGGCGCAGGCCTGTCAGGGTGCAACCGTCATTTATCTGTATGGTGATTTAGGCGCGGGTAAAACAACCTTCAGCCGTGGCTTTTTACAGGCGTTAGGCCATAACGGAAATGTGAAAAGCCCAACGTATACGCTGGTCGAGCCTTATACGCTTGAAAACCTGATGGTGTATCACTTCGACTTATACCGTCTTGCGGACCCAGAGGAGCTGGAGTTTATGGGGATCCGCGATTACTTTGCCAACGATGCCATCTGCCTGGTGGAGTGGCCGCAACAAGGTGCGGGTGTGTTACCTGACCCGGATGTCGAAATTCACTTAGATTACCAGGCACAAGGGCGTGAGGCACGCATCAGTGCTGTTTCCTCATCAGGTAATTCCTTACTGGCTCGTTTAGCCGGTTGAGCTTAGGGATAACGGGATGATTAATCGCGTTAAAGGTTGGTTGTTGGCTGCAGCGGTGCTGCTGTGCGCACACGCCGGGGCGGCCAGTCTCTCGGATATTCAGGTATCGAATGGTGAAAGCCAGGCTCGGATTACGTTCAGCTTTATGGGCGATCCTGAGTATGCGTTTTCCCAAATCGATAGTCACAGCGTGGCGCTGGATATCAAGCAAACGGGTGTGGTCCAGGGGTTGCCGCTGCAATTTAGCGGAAATAACCTGGTAAAACGTATTCGTTCTGGTACGCCAAAAGACGATCAGTCGTTACGGCTGGTGGTCGATTTGACCGAAAAGGGCAAAACGCAGGCAGTGAAGCAGCAAAATGGCGCGACCTATACGGTGGTCTTTACCATCAATGCTGACGCGCCACCACCGCCACCGCCAGTGGTCGTAAAACGCGTGGAAGAACCGGTATATACGCCGCGGACATCCACGCCGGCGCGTAATCCGTTTAAAACTGACAATGACCGTATCACTAGCGTGACCAGCAGCAATACGGTGACACGCCCTGCGGCCCGCGCGCGCGCGGTGAGCGGCGATAAAGTGATTATCGCTATCGACGCCGGGCATGGCGGGCAAGACCCTGGCGCCATCGGGCCTGGCGGCACGCAGGAAAAAAATGTCACTATCGCGATTGCCCGTAAGTTACGTGCGTTGCTCAATGATGACCCGATGTTTAAAGGCGTGCTGACCCGTGACGGCGATTACTTTATCTCCGTGATGGGGCGTTCGGATGTGGCGCGTAAGCAGAATGCGAACTTCCTGGTGTCGATTCATGCGGACGCCGCGCCAAATCGTGATGCTACCGGGGCGTCTGTCTGGGTGCTTTCCAACCGTCGTGCTAACAGCGAAATGGCAGGCTGGCTGGAACAACATGAGAAGCAGTCCGAACTGTTAGGCGGCGCGGGAGATGTGCTGGCAAACAGCCAGTCTGATCCGTACCTCAGCCAGGCGGTCCTGGATTTACAATTCGGCCATTCGCAGCGCGTCGGGTATGATGTGGCGACTAACGTATTGAGCCAGTTGCAAAGTGTGGGTGTGTTGCATAAACGTCGCCCGGAACATGCAAGCCTGGGCGTGTTACGTTCGCCAGATATTCCATCCATCCTCGTCGAGACGGGGTTCATCAGCAATAACGGTGAAGAGCGCTTGCTGGGGAGCGATAGCTATCAGCAGCAGATCGCGGATGCGATTTATAATGGTCTGCGTAAGTACTTTGATGCGCATCCGTTGCAGTCCGCGCCACAGGGTGGTGCAGGGCAGACGGCCAGTGCGGCTTTGCCAGGTGAGATGACCGCTACAAATTAAGGAGCATTCATGCCGATTCAGGTTCTACCGCCGCAGCTTGCGAACCAAATCGCCGCCGGTGAGGTGGTGGAACGACCTGCGTCGGTAGTGAAAGAGCTGGTGGAAAACAGCCTTGATGCGGGGGCAACCCGCATTGATATTGATATCGAGCGCGGCGGTGCAAAGCTTATCCGCATTCGTGACAACGGCTGTGGCATCAAAAAAGACGAGCTGGCGCTGGCGCTGGCGCGTCATGCCACCAGTAAAATTGCCTCGCTTGACGATCTGGAAGCCATCATTAGCCTCGGCTTTCGCGGCGAGGCGCTGGCCAGTATCAGCTCCGTTTCCCGTCTGACACTCACCTCCCGCACGGCCGAACAGCAAGAAGCCTGGCAAGCCTACGCCGAAGGGCGCGACATGGATGTGACGGTCAAGCCTGCTGCTCATCCTGTCGGGACCACGCTGGAAGTGTTAGATCTGTTCTACAACACGCCTGCCCGGCGCAAATTCATGCGCACCGAAAAGACCGAATTTGGCCATATTGACGAAATTATCCGTCGTATCGCGCTGGCACGATTTGACGTCACCATTAACCTCAGCCATAACGGCAAGGTGATGCGCCAGTACCGTGCCGTGGCGGAAGGGGGACAGAAAGAGCGCCGCCTGGGTGCCATTTGCGGGACGCCTTTTCTGGAGCAGGCGCTGGCGATCGAATGGCAGCATGGCGATCTGGCCCTGCACGGTTGGGTGGCTGATCCTAAGACATCCAGCGCGGCATTCGCGGAGATTCAGTATTGCTATGTGAATGGCCGTATGATGCGCGACCGCCTGATTAACCACGCCATTCGCCAGGCGTGTGAAGACAAACTCGGGGCCGATCAGCAGCCCGCGTTTGTGCTGTATCTGGAGATTGACCCGCATCAGGTCGACGTGAACGTGCATCCTGCTAAGCATGAAGTGCGTTTCCACCAGTCGCGTCTGGTACATGATTTTATCTACCAGGGCGTGCTGAGCGTGTTGCAGCAACAGGCCGAACCCGCGCTACCGCTGCAAAATGAAGAACCTGTACCGCGCTCTCTGCCGGAAAACCGTGTGGCCGCGGGGCGCAACCATTTTGCAGAACCTGCGGTTGCGCGTGAACCAGCGGCGCCGCGTTTCTCGTCAGCGGGGAACACTTCGCGCCCGACCGGCGCTAACTATCCAAACGCCCAGCCCGGCTACCAAAAGCAGCAGGGGGCGTTGTACCGTAAATTGCTCGACACCCCAGCCGTGGAACGTAAAGAGCACATTGAGGTACCGGCGCCTTCACTGGAAGGGCATAGCCAGAGCTTTGGCCGGGTACTGACGATTATCACCCCGGATATGGCGTTGCTTGAGCGTGAGGGCAAGCTGGCGCTACTGGCGCTGCCGGTTGCTGAGCGTTGGCTTAAGCAAGCGCAACTGACGCCTGGGGCGAACGCAGCGTGCGCTCAACCACTGTTGATCCCGGTGCGTTTAAAGATATCCCCACAAGAGCTGGCGGTATTACAGCGTGCGACAGAGCAACTTGCAGAGATGGGCATTGAATTTGTGTTAGAAGCACAGCATGTGACAATTCGTGCAGTGCCTTTACCCTTACGCCAACAAAATTTACAAAACTTGATTCCTGAACTGATAGGCTACCTGGCGCAGCAAACAACGTTTGTTGCCGCCAATACCGCGCAGTGGATAGCCCGCCATCTGGCGAGTGAACACAATCCGTGGAGTATGGCGCAGGCGATTACCGTGCTGGCAGAGGTTGAGCGCCTTTGTCCGCAGCTAGTGAAAACGCCGCCGGGTGGTTTATTGCAACCTGTTGATTTAAAAACGGCGATGACCGCCCTGAAACATGATTGATGTAAGCAAGGCGAGCCTGCCTAAGGCACTATTTTTGATGGGGCCAACGGCCTCCGGCAAAACGGCATTAGCTATTGAGTTACGTAAAGTTTTGCCCGTAGAGTTGATTAGCGTCGATTCTGCCCTCATCTATCGAGGGATGGATATCGGCACGGCAAAGCCGAACGCAGAAGAACTGCGCGCGGCACCGCACCGGTTACTGGATATTCTCGACCCGTCGCAAGCGTATTCTGCAGCAGATTTTCGCCGGGATGCGCTGGAGCAGATGGCCGAGATAACCGCTGCGGGACGAATCCCGCTGCTGGTTGGCGGGACTATGCTCTACTTTAAGGCGCTGCTGGAAGGGTTATCTCCTTTGCCATCAGCGGATCCTGACGTAAGAGCGAAGATTGAGCAGCAGGCGGCAGAGCAAGGATGGGACGTTTTGCATAAGCAACTGGAGGAGATTGACCCGGTTGCCGCAGCACGGATTCATCCAAATGATCCGCAAAGGCTTTCCCGGGCACTGGAAGTTTTTTTCATTTCGGGTAAAACTTTAACGGAACTGACGCAAACGTCAGGAGAAGCTCTGCCGTATCAGGTGCATCAGTTCGCCATCGCCCCGGCGAGCCGTGAACTGCTCCATCAGCGAATTGAGCAGCGTTTTCATCAGATGTTAGCTTCAGATTTTGAAGCAGAAGTGCGGGCGCTCTTTGCCCGTGGAGATTTGCATACGGACATGCCTTCCATTCGTTGTGTGGGATACCGCCAGATGTGGTCGTATCTTGAAGGTGAGATTTCATACGATGAAATGGTTTATAGAGGTGTTTGCGCCACGAGACAGTTAGCGAAGCGCCAGATAACCTGGTTACGCGGTTGGGAGGGTGTTCACTGGTTAGACAGTGAAAAACCACAACAAGCGCTAAACAAGGTGATTGAGGTTGTTGGTGATATCGCTCACTGAATGTGTACAATTGAGACGTATCGTGCGCAATTTTTCAGAATCGCAAGGTTCTAAGTACAAAACAAGCATATAAGGAAAAGATAGAATGGCTAAGGGGCAATCTTTACAAGATCCGTTCCTGAACGCATTGCGTCGGGAACGTGTTCCAGTTTCTATTTATTTGGTGAATGGTATTAAGCTGCAAGGTCAGATTGAGTCTTTCGATCAGTTCGTGATCCTGTTGAAAAACACGGTCAGTCAGATGGTCTACAAGCACGCTATCTCTACTGTTGTTCCGTCCCGTCCGGTCTCCCATCACAGCAATAACGCTGGCGGCGGCACAGGCAGTAACTACCATCATGGCAGCAACGCGCAGGGTTCTTCAACGCCTGCGCAGGACAGCGAAGAGACCGAGTAAGGTTTCTGCTGTTATCCACACGGGGAGCCAGCGATCCTGCGTTCCCCGCTGATCTTTTTAGAGGGTTATACGCTTGTTTGACCGTTATGATGCCGGTGAGCAGGCGGTGCTGGTACACATCTATTTTTCGCAAGACAAAGATATGGAAGACCTCCAGGAGTTTGAATCTCTGGTCTCTTCCGCCGGTGTCGAAGCAATGCAGGTGATTACCGGTAGCCGTAAAGCGCCGCACCCAAAGTATTTTGTTGGTGAAGGTAAAGCAGTTGAAATTGCGGATGCCGTAAAAGCAACCGGCGCCTCAGTCGTGTTGTTTGATCATGCGCTGTCTCCAGCCCAGGAACGCAACCTGGAAGCCCTTTGCGAATGCCGTGTTATCGATCGCACGGGTTTGATTTTAGATATTTTTGCTCAGCGTGCGCGTACCCACGAAGGTAAGTTGCAGGTTGAGCTGGCGCAGCTGCGCCATCTGGCGACGCGACTTGTGCGTGGCTGGACCCACCTTGAAAGACAAAAAGGCGGGATTGGTTTGCGCGGTCCGGGGGAAACCCAGCTCGAAACCGACCGCCGTCTGTTGCGTGGCCGTATTACCCAGATCCTCTCGCGGCTGGAAAGAGTTGAGAAGCAGCGTGAGCAGGGGCGTCGGGCGCGAACAAAAGCCGACATCCCGACGGTGTCGCTGGTGGGGTATACCAACGCCGGTAAATCCACCCTGTTTAACCAGATTACTGAGGCCCAGGTTTATGCCGCAGACCAACTGTTTGCGACCCTGGACCCTACGCTGCGCCGTATTGACGTGGCAGACGTAGGTGAAACAGTTCTGGCGGATACCGTTGGGTTTATCCGCCATCTGCCGCATGACCTGGTGGCGGCATTTAAGGCCACATTGCAGGAAACGCGACAGGCGACTCTGCTGTTGCACGTCATTGACGCAGCAGACGTTCGTGTGCAGGAAAATATTGATGCAGTTAACGTGGTGCTGGAAGAAATTGACGCCCACGAAATCCCAACGCTGTTGGTGATGAACAAGATCGATATGCTGGACGATTTTGAACCGCGTATTGATCGAGATGAAGAGAACAAACCGATTCGGGTCTGGCTTTCCGCTCAGACCGGTATTGGTGTGCCACTGCTTTTCCAGGCTTTGACAGAACGTCTTTCCGGTGAGGTAGCACAGCACACGCTGCGATTGCCGCCACAGGAAGGCAGGCTGCGCAGCCGGTTTTATCAGCTTCAGGCGATAGAAAAAGAGTGGATGGAGGATGACGGCAGCGTGGGGATGCAGGTGCGTATGCCGATCGTTGACTGGCGTCGCCTCTGTAAACAAGAACCTGCGCTGGTCGACTATATCGTCTGACCAGAAAGGGGATGCCTGAATAATTCGCCCTTGCATAACAAATATGGAGCATATACATGGCGTGGAATCAGCCCGGTAATAACGGACAAGACCGCGACCCGTGGGGAAGCAGCAATAATCAAGGCGGCAACTCTGGGGGAAATGGCAACAAAGGTGGTCGCGAGCAGGGGCCGCCGGATCTGGATGATATCTTCCGCAAACTAAGCAAGAAGCTTGGTGGCCTTGGCGGAGGTAAAGGTTCTGGCTCGGGTGGAAATGCTCCACAGGGGCCGCGCCCGCAAATGGGTGGCCGCATAGTGGGCATTGCTGCCGCTGCTGTGGTGATCATCTGGGCTGCCAGCGGATTCTACACCATTAAAGAAGCAGAACGCGGCGTAGTCACCCGTTTCGGTAAGTTCAGCCATCTGGTTGAACCGGGCCTGAACTGGAAGCCAACGTTCATTGACGACGTGACCGCGGTAAACGTGGAGTCCGTGCGTGAACTGGCTGCATCTGGCGTGATGCTGACGTCTGACGAAAACGTAGTGCGCGTTGAGATGAACGTGCAGTACCGCGTGACCGATCCTGAACGTTATCTGTTTAGCGTGACCAGTGCTGATGACAGCCTGCGTCAGGCAACTGACAGCGCCCTGCGTGGTGTTATCGGTAAATACACCATGGATCGCATCCTGACCGAAGGTCGTACCGTTATTCGTAGCGATACCCAGCGTGAGCTGGAAGAGACCATTCGCCCGTACAACATGGGTATCACCCTGCTGGACGTTAACTTCCAGGCTGCTCGTCCGCCGGAAGAGGTGAAAGCGGCGTTTGACGATGCAATTGCTGCACGTGAAAACGAACAGCAGTACATCCGTGAAGCGGAAGCCTACACCAACGAAGTTCAGCCGCGTGCTAACGGTCAGGCGCAGCGTATTCTTGAAGAAGCGCGTGCGTACAAGACTCAGACCATCCTGGAAGCTCAGGGTGAAGTGGCTCGTTTCGCGAAGATCCTGCCTGAATATAAAGCGGCTCCGGAAATTACCCGTGAACGTCTGTATATCGAGACCATGGAAAAAGTGCTGAGCCATACGCGTAAAGTGCTGGTTAACGACAGCAAAGGTGGAAACCTGATGGTGCTGCCGTTGGATCAGATGCTGAAAGGCGGTTCTGCACCTGCGGCGAAGTCGTCAGACAACAGCGGTGCTAACAACCTGCTGCGTCTGCCGCCAGCCTCATCAGGCAGCTCCAGTGCGACCACAACGCCTTCTTCGAACGATGGTGACATCATGGACCAACGCCGTGCTAATGCGCAGCGTAACGACTACCAGCGTCAGGGGGAATAAGGATGCGTAAGTCAGTTATTGCGATCATCATCATCGTACTGGTCGTGCTTTATACCTCTATTTTCGTTGTGAAAGAGGGCGAACGTGGGATCACCCTGCGTTTTGGTAAAGTTCTGCGTGATAGCGAGAACAAACCTCTGGTTTACGCACCAGGCCTGCATTTTAAAATTCCAATGATTGAATCGGTGAAAACGCTCGACGCCCGTATCCAGACTATGGATAACCAGGCCGATCGTTTCGTGACCAAAGAGAAGAAAGACCTGATCGTTGATTCGTACATCAAATGGCGTATCAGTGATTTCAGCCGCTACTACCTGGCAACAGGCGGTGGTGACGTTTCTCAGGCAGAAGTGCTGCTGAAACGTAAGTTCTCTGACCGTCTGCGTTCTGAAATTGGCCGTCTGGATGTGAAAGACATCGTGACCGATTCCCGTGGTCGTCTGACGCTGGAAGTACGCGATGCGCTGAACTCCGGTTCTGCGGGTACAGAAGACGAAGTCTCTACCCCGGCCGCGGATGACGCGATTGCCAAAGCGGCTGAGCGCGTTCAGGCTGAAACCAATGGCAAAGTGCCGGTGATCAACCCGAACAGTATGGCTGCACTGGGTATCGAAGTGGTTGACGTGCGAATCAAGCAGATCAACCTGCCTGCGGAAGTGTCCGATGCGATCTACAACCGTATGCGCGCCGAGCGTGAAGCGGTAGCCCGTCGTCACCGTTCACAGGGTCAGGAAGAGGCTGAGAAGCTGCGTGCAGCCGCGGACTACGAAGTGACCAAGACGCTTGCTGAGTCTGAACGTCAGGGTCGTATCTTGCGTGGTGAAGGTGATGCCGAAGCGGCGAAACTGTTCGCTGATGCATTCAGCCAGGATCCAGACTTCTATGCCTTTATCCGTAGCTTGCGTGCTTACGAGAATAGCTTCCAGAGTAACCAGGATGTGATGGTGCTCAGCCCGGACAGCGATTTCTTCCGTTATATGAAGACGCCAGCTAACGCGACGCGATAAACTCAGGCTCGTTTGAGTTTTCAAACCACCGCTCTTAATGGAGCGGTGGTTTTCTTTTATAAGGAACCAAAATGAATTCAACGATCTGGCTGGCGCTGGCGCTTGTTTTAGTCCTGGAAGGATTGGGTCCAATGCTTTATCCGCGTGCCTGGCGTCGTATGATCGCCACAATGAGCCAGCTTCCGGATAATATTTTGCGCCGATTTGGCGGTGGTCTTGTGGTTGCTGGCATCGTTATCTACTACATGTTGAGGAAAACGATTGGCTGATCAAAAAGTGGTCGGATTTGGCATGGTTGGGGGTCAAAAAGTGCTGTATATCTGAAAAAGCGATGGTAGAATCCATTTTTAAGCAAACGGTGATTTTGAAAAAATGGGTAACAACGTCGTCGTACTGGGCACCCAATGGGGTGACGAAGGTAAAGGGAAGATTGTTGATCTTCTGACTGAACGGGCTAAATATGTTGTACGCTACCAGGGCGGTCACAACGCAGGCCATACTCTCGTAATCAACGGTGAAAAAACCGTCCTCCATCTTATTCCATCAGGTATTCTTCGCGAAAACGTCACCAGCATCATCGGTAACGGCGTTGTGCTGTCTCCAGCTGCGCTGATGAAAGAGATGAAAGGTCTGGAAGACCGTGGTATCCCTGTTCGTGAGCGTCTGCTGCTCTCTGAAGCGTGCCCGCTGATCCTGGATTATCATGTGGCGCTGGACGTAGCGCGTGAAAAAGCGCGTGGCGCGAAAGCTATCGGCACTACTGGCCGTGGTATCGGGCCGGCTTACGAAGACAAAGTTGCACGTCGCGGTCTGCGCGTAGGCGACCTCTTCGACAAAGCAACCTTCGCTGACAAACTGAAAGAAGTGATGGAATATCACAACTTCCAGCTGGTGAACTTCTACAAAACTGACGCTGTTGACTACCAGAAAGTGCTGGATGACGTCATGGCGATTGCTGACATCCTGACCGGTATGGTTGTTGATGTGTCCGATCTGCTGGACCAGGCGCGCAAGCGTGGCGATTTCGTCATGTTCGAAGGTGCGCAGGGTACGCTGCTGGATATCGACCACGGTACCTATCCGTACGTAACCTCCTCTAACACCACTGCGGGTGGCGTGGCGACGGGTTCTGGCCTGGGTCCACGTTATGTGGATTACGTTCTGGGCATCATCAAAGCTTACTCCACTCGCGTGGGTGCAGGTCCATTCCCGACTGAGCTGTTTGATGATATCGGCGAGTTCCTGTGCAAGCAGGGTAACGAGTTTGGCGCCACTACTGGTCGTCGTCGTCGTACCGGCTGGCTGGATGCGGTTGCAGTGCGCCGCGCAGTACAGATCAACTCCCTGTCTGGCTTCTGCCTGACTAAGCTGGACGTTCTGGACGGCCTGAAAGAAGTGAAAATCTGTGTGGGCTACCGGATGCCAGATGGCCGCGAAGTGACTACCACTCCGCTGGCAGCTGACGACTGGGAAGGCATCGAGCCAATCTACGAAACCATGCCGGGCTGGTCTGAAACCACCTTCGGTGTGAAAGAGCGTAGTGGCCTGCCACAGGCAGCGCTGGATTACATCAAGCGTATTGAAGAACTGACCGAAGTGCCGATTGATATTATTTCTACCGGCCCGGATCGTACTGAAACGATGATTCTGCGCGACCCGTTCGACGCATAATCTTTGTTGCTGCTGGCCTGCGGGGAAACCCGTAGGTCAGATAAAGCGTAGCGCCATCCGGCTAACGCTCTTAGATCCCCGCTTTTTCGCCCCGTCTGTCAAATAAATTAGCCGCCAACTATCTGGCTGGTTTATCATCATTAATGAATATCTCTGCGGTTTGACCGCGTTTTCCCTTTTTCCTGAGGTTGATGTGCAGTTAACAAGTTTCACCGATTACGGCTTACGCGCGCTGATTTACATGGCGTCGTTACCCGATGGGAAAATGACCAGTATCTCTGAAGTGACAGAGGTCTACGGTGTGTCCCGTAATCATATGGTCAAAATAATCAATCAACTTAGTCGTGCCGGATATGTTGCTGCCGTCCGCGGGAAGAATGGCGGGATCCGCCTTGGGAAACCGGCGCAGAGTATCCGGGTTGGGGATGTGGTACGTGAACTGGAGCCATTGTCTCTGGTGAATTGCAGCAGCGAGTTCTGCCACATTACGCCCGCTTGCCGTCTGAAACAGGCACTTTCTAAGGCCGTGCAAAGTTTTCTCAAGGAACTGGATGACTACACGCTGGCCGATTTGGTTGAAGAGAATCAACCGCTTTATAAATTATTGCTGGTGGAATGAAGAAAATGTCCACCGGAGCTGACAACGGAGGAACCGATATGTCACATGATCCTTTCCAGGAACGCGAAGCCGAAAAATACGCGAATCCAATCCCAAGCCGCGAGTTCATCATTGAACACTTAACAAAACGCGAAAAACCCGCCAATCGTGAAGAACTTGCCGCTGAATTAAACATTGAAGGTGAAGAGCAAATTGAAGCCCTTCGCCGCCGCCTGCGCGCCATGGAGCGCGATGGGCAGTTGGTCTTTACCCGCCGCCAGTGCTACGCCCTGCCGGAACGCCTTGATCTGCTGAAAGGGATCGTCATTGGTCACCGTGATGGCTACGGCTTCCTGCGCGTGGAAGGACGTAAAGATGACCTGTACCTGTCATCCGAACAGATGAAAATGTGTATTCATGGCGATCAAATCCTTGCTCAGCCGCTGGGTGCCGACCGTAAAGGCCGTCGCGAAGCGCGCGTTGTGCGCATTCTTGTGCCGAAGACCAGCCAGATTGTTGGCCGCTATTTTACCGATGCGGGCGTGGGTTTTGTGGTGCCGGATGATAGCCGCCTCAGTTTCGATATCCTGATCCCACCGGAAGAGGTCATGGGCGCGCGGATGGGCTTTGTGGTGGTGGTCGAACTGACCCAGCGCCCGACTCGTCGCACCAAAGCGGTCGGTAAAATTGTTGAAGTACTTGGCGATAACATGGGTACGGGCATGGCGGTCGATATGGCGCTGCGCACTCATGAAATCCCGTACGTTTGGCCAAAAGCCGTTGAAGAGCAGATTGTCGGCCTGAAAGAAGTTGTGCCGGAAGAGTCAAAAGCAGGCCGAGTGGACCTGCGCTCCCTGCCGCTGGTCACGATTGATGGCGAAGATGCGCGTGACTTCGATGATGCCGTGTACTGCGAGAAAAAACGCGGTGGCGGCTGGCGCTTGTGGGTGGCTATCGCCGACGTAAGCTATTACGTTCGCCCGCATACCCCGCTGGATAATGAAGCCCGCAGCCGTGGTACATCGGTTTACTTCCCGTCTCAGGTTGTTCCGATGCTGCCGGAAGTGCTGTCTAACGGTCTGTGCTCCCTGAACCCGCAGGTTGATCGTCTGTGTATGGTGTGTGAGATGACCATCTCCACCAAAGGCCGCTTAACGGGTTATAAGTTCTACGAAGCGGTGATGAGCTCTCATGCGCGTCTGACCTATACCAAGGTCTGGCATATGCTTCAGGGCGATCAGGATCTGCGTGAACAATACGCGCCGCTGGTTAAACATATCGAAGAGCTGCACAACCTGTATAAAACACTGGATCAGGCGCGTGAAGAGCGCGGCGGGATCTCGTTCGAAAGCGAAGAGGCGAAGTTTATCTTCAACGCCGAACGCCGTATCGAGCGTATTGAGCAGACGCAGCGTAACGATGCACACAAGCTGATTGAAGAGTGCATGATTCTGGCGAACATCTCTGCGGCGCGTTTCGTTGAAAAAGCCAAAGAGCCGGCACTGTTCCGTATCCACGATAAACCAAGCACCGAAGCGATTACCGCATTCCGTACTGTTCTGGCCGAGTTAGGTCTTGAACTGCCGGGCGGCAACAAACCGGAGCCGCGTGATTACGCTGAACTGCTGGAGTCCATCGGCGATCGCCCGGACCATGAAATGCTGCAAACCATGCTGCTGCGTTCCATGAAGCAGGCAATTTACGATCCAGAAAACCGGGGTCACTTTGGTCTGGCGTTGCAGTCTTATGCGCACTTCACGTCGCCTATCCGTCGTTACCCGGATCTCTCCTTGCACCGTGCGATTAAGTATCTGCTGGCGCAAGAGCAAGGACATAAGGGCAACACCACGGAAACGGGTGGTTATCACTACTCGATGGAAGAGATGTTGCAACTGGGTCAGCACTGCTCCATGACCGAACGCCGCGCTGATGAAGCCACGCGTGAAGTTTCAGACTGGCTGAAGTGCGACTTTATGCTGGATCAGGTCGGTAATGTCTTCAAAGGCGTGATTGCCAGCGTGACAGGCTTTGGTTTCTTTGTTCGTCTCGACGATCTGTTTATCGATGGTCTGGTGCATGTGTCCAGTCTGGATAACGACTACTACCGCTTTGACCAGGTCGGCCAGCGTCTGATTGGCGAGTCTGGTGGCCAGACTTATCGCCTGGGCGATCGCGTGGAAGTGAAAGTCGAAGCCGTTAACATGGACGAGCGTAAAATCGACTTCAGCCTGATTTCCAGCGAGCGTGGCCCACGTAATGTTGGCAAAACCGCGCGTGAGAAAGCAAAAAAAGGCGGAAACGGTAACCCGAACAGCAAGCGCCGTCAGGCCGGTAAAAAGGTAAACTTTGAGCCGGACAGCGCCTTCCGTGGCGAGAAGAAACAGAAGCCGAAGGCAGCGAAGAAAGAAGCTCGTTCAGCGAAAAAACCTTCCGCTAAGACCCAGAAAATTGCCGCCGCCGCCAAAGCGAAGCGCGCGGCGAAGAAAAAGCAGGCGGAGTAATTCCGCCCCTCACCCTGACCCTCTCCCCACGGGGAGAGGGAAAAGTATCGTCATAATGAGAACCATCAATGAGTGAAATGATTTACGGCATCCACGCGGTGCAAGCCCTGCTGGAGCGCGCGCCGGAGCGTTTTCAGGAAGTTTTTATTCTGAAAGGGCGTGAAGATAAACGTCTGATGCCGCTTATCCACGCGCTTGAAGCTCAGGGCGTGGTGATCCAGCTGGCGAACCGTCAGTTCCTGGATGAGAAAAGCGAAGGCGCGGTTCACCAGGGTATTATTGCGCGCGTGAAGCCGGGCCGTCAGTACCAGGAAAACGATCTGCCGGATCTGATTGCCGAACTGGATAACCCTTTCTTCCTGATCCTGGACGGCGTTACCGATCCGCACAACCTGGGCGCGTGTCTGCGTAGTGCTGATGCTGCCGGTGTGCACGCGGTTATCGTGCCAAAAGATCGCTCAGCACAGCTGAACGCCACGGCCAAGAAAGTGGCCTGCGGCGCGGCAGAGAACGTTCCGCTGATCCGTGTTACCAACCTGGCACGCACCATGCGTCTGCTTCAGGAAGAGAACATCTGGATCGTGGGTACCGCGGGTGAAGCCGACCATACTCTGTATCAGAGCAAAATGACCGGTCGTCTGGCACTGGTGATGGGTGCAGAAGGTGAAGGGATGCGTCGTCTGACGCGCGAACACTGTGATGAACTGATCAGCATCCCGATGGCGGGGAGCGTATCGTCTCTGAACGTGTCTGTGGCAACAGGTATTTGCCTGTTTGAAGCGGTGCGTCAGCGCGGGTAGCCTGTTGTGCCGGGTGGCGGCTTCGCCTTACCCGGCCTACAAAAGCACGGTACCGTAGGCCCGGTAAGCGCAGCGCCACCGGGCAAAACAATTACTCCTCTAAAGACCGCAAATGGTCATCCTTCCTGAGCGTCATCAGTGCCACAATACTCACCACTGCCGTTGCCATAACGTAATACGCCGGAATATCCAGGTTACCTGTCTCTTTAATCAGCCCGGTGATAATCAAACCCGCGCAGCCAGAGAAAATTGCGTTCGACAGTGAATAGGCCAGCCCAAGCCCGGTATAACGCACACGGGTCGGGAACATCTCTGAGAGCATGGCAGGCCCTGGCCCTGCCAGCATTCCTACCAGGCCGCCCGCAACCAGCACCACTATTGCTTTTGTTGCCAGCGTGCTGGACTCCGCCTGGAGGATTTTAAGCAGCGGCAAGGCGAGGATAAGAAGCAACCCGGTGGCAATGAGCATCACGGTACGTCGGCCGATCCGGTCGCTCAGGATCCCCGATGGAATGATGGTCAGCGCAAAGCCGATATTGGAAATCACCGCAATCAACAGTGCCTGATTAAACCCGGTATGCAGCGCCGATTGTAAATAGGTGGGCATAATCACCAGGTAGGTATATCCCGCCGCCGACCACACCATTACCCGGCCAATCCCCATCACGATGGCTTTCAGCGTCGCCGCCGTGTGAGCCTGAGCGACAACCGGCTTTTCTTGCTGCTGGACGAAGCTTGGCGTCTCTTCCATGCTGACGCGCAGCCAGAGGGCAACCACGCCCATTGGCAGGGCCAGGAAGAACGGAATGCGCCAGCCCCAGTCGTGTAGTGCTTCCGGGGTAAGCAGCGCAGAGAGGAGGGCGACAATACCCGCGCCCGCCAGCAGCCCCAGCGCCACGGTGAAAGATTGCCATGCGCCGTACAGGCCACGCTTGCCGCGTGGCGCAAACTCGGTCATTAGAGAGACAGCGCCACCGTATTCACCTCCGGCGAACAACCCCTGCAATATGCGAAGCAACGTAATCATCAGCGGTGCGGCAATCCCGATGCTTGCATACACCGGCACAATGCCAATCGCGGCGGTGGCGAGCGTCATCAGCACCAGGACAATAATCAGCGTGGGTTTGCGGCCAATCCGGTCACCCATCCGGCCAAACACAACCGCCCCCAGCGGGCGAAAGAAGAAGGCGATAGCAAACGAGGCGTAGGTGAGGATCAGGCTAGTCAGCCCCGCATCCCCTTCCAGCTGGAAGAAGTTCTTCGCAATCACGGTCGCCAGAAAACCGTAGACCGCAAATTCATACCATTCGATAAAATTACCAATAGAGCCGGCAATTAACGCGCGCTTGTGCGCATCCGGCGCAAAGTGTGAAGGTTGCATAAGGAGCCTCACTGGAAAGATAGGAATAAATTATTCAACAAATAATCGGTCATGAAATAGTTTATTCTTATGTTATGTGAGCTATTTCACGAATGATTTCAGTGGGATTGCCAGCCTGTGACCCCACTCCCATGCAGCGTTAGCCCAGGGTGTCCATACTTACCTTCATTGCCACTGAAGGAGGGACACAACATGACCTGGCAAACGCACACGGTTTTTAATCAGCCTGCGCCGCTTTCCAACAGCAATCTTTTCCTCTCGGATTGCGCATTGCGTGAAGCGGTAAACCGCGAAGGGGCTGAGTGGGACATAGACCTCCTCGCCAGCATCGGCCAACAGTTGGGTACGGCGGAATCCCTGGAACTTGGCAGGCTGGCGAACGTCAATCCGCCGGAACTTCTGCGCTATGACGCCACGGGCGAACGGCTGGATGATGTGCGTTTTCACCCGGCCTGGCATTTACTGATGCAGGGGTTATGCGCCAACCGGGTTCACAACCTGGCGTGGGAAGAGGACGCGCGCAAAGGTTCGTTCGTCGCCAGGGCGGCGCGCTTTATCCTCCATGCTCAGGTAGAAGCGGGTACACTTTGCCCCGTCACCATGACCTTTGCCGCCACGCCGTTGCTTCAGCAGGCGCTGCCCAAAATTTTTCGTGACTGGCTCACGCCTTTGCACAGCGATCGCTATGATCCGCATCTCGCACCAGGTGGACAAAAGCGTGGGGTGTTGATTGGTATGGGGATGACCGAAAAACAGGGTGGATCGGATGTTCTCAGCAATACCACCAAAGCGGAGAAAAGCAGTGACGGGAGTTACCGGTTGGTGGGCCACAAATGGTTTTTCTCGGTGCCACAAAGTGACGCGCACCTGGTGCTGGCTCAGGCGAAAGGGGGACTATCCTGCTTTTTTGTTCCGCGCTTTTTACCTGACGGGCAGCGCAACGCCGTACGTCTGGAGCGGCTGAAAGATAAGCTGGGAAACCGTTCCAACGCCAGCTGCGAAGTAGAGTTTCTTGACGCCGCTGGCTGGCTTTTGGGTGAGGAGGGCGAAGGAATTCGACAAATCCTCAGAATGGGCGGTATGACGCGCCTCGACTGTGCGCTTGGTAGCCATGGCCTGATGCGTCGGGCGTTATCTGTGGCGCTATACCATGCCCATCAGCGACAGACATTTGGTAAGAATCTTATCGATCAGCCTTTAATGCGCGATGTACTGAGCCGGATGGCGCTGGTGCTTGAGGGGCAAACCGCGTTGCTTCTTCGCCTTGCACGTGCCTGGGATTTGCGGGAAGACGTACAGGAGGCCGCCTGGGCACGGCTTTTCACCCCAGCGGCAAAATATGGCGTGTGCAAAGCCGGTATCCCGTTTGTCGCAGAGGCGATGGAAGCGCTGGGCGGTATTGGCTATTGCGAAGAGAGTGAACTCCCACGCCTGTACCGGGAAATGCCGGTGAACAGCATCTGGGAAGGCTCGGGCAATATCATGTGCCTGGATGTTCTGCGCGTACTGACAAAGCAGCCCGGCATACTCGAGCTGCTCACCGATGATTTTGCTCAGGTAAAAGGGCAGGATCGGCATTTTGATCGTAGCTGGCGTCAGCTCCAGCAAAAACTGCGTAAACCTCAGGAGGCGCAGGGCAGGGAGATCACGCAACAGCTCTTTTGGCTGGGGGCCGGAAGTCAGATGTTGCGGCACGCATCGCCGCCGGTCGCGCAGGCGTGGTGCCGCATGATGCTCGATACCCGTGGCGGGTCACTTCTGAGCGAACAGGTACAAAATGACCTGCTGCTGCGCGCCACGGGCAGGGTAGGTTAATCTTTTAACTGGAACAGGCTGACCAGTTGGGTGAGGTGTGAGCCTTTCTCACGCAGAGTTTGTGCGGTTTGCTCGCTGCGTGAAACGCGGTCGGCGTTGATATGCGAGGCCTCGCCAATGTGCGTCATGGCAAGGTTAACCTGACGTATCCCCGCCGATTGCTCGTGGGAAGCGTGGTTAATCTCCGTGACCAGCTGGCTGATGTTATCGATATGAACGATGATGGCATCCATCGCCAGACGCGTCTGTTCAGACAGCGCATGGCCTTCGCTCACTTTATTCAGCGTGTCGCCAATCAGCTGCTCAATCTCTTTCACCGCATTGGCGCTACGTGCCGCCAGGGCGCGAACTTCTTGCGCCACCACGGCGAAACCTTTGCCATGTTCCCCAGCGCGAGCCGCCTCAACAGCCGCATTGAGTGCCAGAATATTGGTCTGAAATGCAATTGACTCAATCACACGCGTGATGTCTTCGATACGTTTCGATGCGTCGCGAATATCATCCATGGTGGCTACCGCGTGGGTGACCGTCTTGCCGCCCTGATGCACGGCCTGTGAGGTTTCGCCCACCAGTTGCTGTGTTTGCTCCATGTTGGCGGCATTTTGCTGCACGGTAGCGGCCAGTTGCTCCATGCTGGCAGAAGTCTCTTCCACGCTGCTGGCCTGTTTGTTGATCTGCTCTGAGATCTCCCCGCTATCAGATGCCAGTGCGTTAGTACCCACGTGGATCTCGCCAGCGGCTTCACGAACCTGAAGGACGATTTTTTGTAATCCAGCGCCGATCCCGTTAATGGCGGTGATCAACTGGCCCACTTCATCACGACGGGTGACGGGCAGATTGGCGCGGAGGTCACCGGCGGCATATTGACGCGCCAGGTGGATAACGTCACGCAGAGGCCTCGTCAGCAACCTGCGAATGATAAGTACAAACAGACCCGCGAAGAGCGCGGATAGCACCACGCCCGCCACCAGGAAGCGGTCACGTAACGTGGTAACGCTTGCGAGAAGTACCGATTTATCCACTTCACCTACAATAGTCCAGTTCCAGCCAGGCATCGGCGTCCAGGCCATTTTTAAGGTGCGGCCATCATCGCTTTCGCGCTCCAGCGTGCCGGATTTATCGCTCAGCAACTGCTGCTGGATTGCGTTGCTCCACTTAGGTAACTGGCCCTCCTCGCTGGAATGGAACAGGAATTGCCCGTGCGTTTTTCCGCTGCTGCGATCCAGAACAAAGAAATGGCCGCTCTCACCCAGACGGCGGTTGAGGATTTTCTCGCGCATCGCGTTCCAGGAGTGGGTGATATCCACGCCGACGAACATGATGGCAATCACCTGGCCATCGCTGTTTTTAACGGGCTGATATTGGGTGATGTAACGTTTGCCAAACAACAATGCCAGGCCGCGATACACTTCCCCCTTGCTGACGGCGGCAAAGGCCGGGCTTGCCGTATCCAGTACGGTGCCAATGGCCCGATCGCCGTTCTCCTTGCGCAGTGAGGTGGCTACGCGGACAAAGTCGTTACCGCTGCGTACAAACAGGGTTGAGATAGCGCCTGTACGGCTCAGGAAGTCGTCAGAAAGGCTATTATTTTCATGAAGCTCTGTTTCGCCACCTTTCAGCAGGGGGACGTTCATCCCATTGATTGTGCGACTCTGGCTGTTATCAATATTGAGGGGCTGAGGTAAAAAGGTGCTGAACAGTCGGGTATAGTTTTCGACCTCTTCGCTCAGGCTGGTGTTAAACATCTGAACCATATCAACCATGCCGGTGGACTGGTTGTGCAGGTCTTCGACTGCAAGGGCTTCAAGCTGCTGGCTGGTTTTATGGCTAAGCAGAAAAGTGAAAAACAGGAAAAGAATAGCGACACTCACGCCCGTAAGCAGCGATAGCTTAGTGCCCAGACCCGCACGGCGGAAAAAACTGATCATAAATTGCTCATTATTGAAAAGGTATGGCTCTTCAACGGCAGGGTAGAGATAACATTTATCTTCTTAATGTAACAAAATGTTATTTAATTGTTTTTGAATGGTTTATTAAAGGATAAAAGATTTGCAAAAACGAAAAGCCACTAAAAATAAGTGGCTTTTATCTGGAGGTATTACACGTAGAGAATGGCCTGTACCCGCCACTGATCGACATGGTTATCTTCCTGCATCTGGATGATGCGATACCAGGAAGCACCCTGTTCATCTGCTTTTAATGCAACTACACGTTCAACGTCTTGCGGGCTCCCCGAAATGTTATTCACGGAGATCTGGCCAATTTCATTGAGGCCAGTAACACAATCAGCACTGGCGAATTCAGCTGACTGCGCAGTCGTGCTCACAAGGCCTGCTGAGAGCAACAGAGAGGTCAAAGCAAGAGTTCGTTTCATCGTCAGCTCCATTTCACATGTCTCCGGTATCCGCCGGGCAATCCTTCGCGAATAAACTCACTTCCATTGTTGCGGGCATGGAGTTTATTGTGGACAGGAAAATGTCTATGGACGAAAAGCAGTGTAAATGTCGTTCAAATGAAGCCCATTATTTACGGTACAAAATCGCCTGTGAGTACCACTGTCCCGTAATGATGGTTTCATCAACCATGATGATGACGTAATAATCTGCTTTTGCAGCGACGGCCTGTGCTTTTATTGCGGCTTGCGCATCATCCGGGGAGCCGCGAACAAGCGCGGAAACAGTACCCATTCGTTGTAATCCTTCCGTCTGATTACGACGAATTTCCTGCGGGTGATCGGCAACCGGGGGAGCGGGTTGTGGCGTGCCTTGCAGCGCGCTACAGCCACTGAGCAGTGACACCAGCAATAAAGCAGCTAACCTGCGCATAACCATATCTCGTTTCCTGATAGCCATAGTGTAGTTGTCTGTAAATTTAGTTTTGGGGGAATGTTCCCGAAGTGTTATCTGGGGCGTAAATTTCGAATGAAAATGTCGTGAAAGCGTAACCCAGTTCTCAACATTATGAATCATTCAATTGCAAAGGATCGACAATGATAGAACTTGAAACACAACGACTCGGTGACCACGAAATTCTACATGCTTTTCCGGCTGGAAAAGGTCAGCAACCGTTGCCCGTTGTGGTTTTTTATCATGGGTTTACTTCATCGAAGCTGGTTTACAGCTACTTTGCAGTCGCGTTGGCACAGGCGGGTTTTCGTGTGGTAATGCCGGATGCCCCCGATCACGGCGCACGTTATACGGGTGATGAACAGGCCCGTCTTGGGCAGTTCTGGCAAATCCTTCACGGCAGCCTTACCGAGTTCGCCGCGCTGCGCGATGCATTGCACCAGGCGGGGCTGGTGGCGGATAACCGCCTGGCGGTGGCAGGGGCATCAATGGGGGGGATGACGGCTCTTGGGATCATGACCCGTCATCCAGAGGTGAAATCTGTGGCCTGCCTGATGGGATCAGGATATTTCACTTCCCTCTCGCAGACGCTGTTTCCGCCCCGAGAGCAGGATGATGTTGAGGTTGTGATGGCGCCACTGGCGAAATGGGAGGTAACCCATGCATTGCCACAACTGGCTAACAGGCCGTTATTCTTGTGGCACGGCGAAGCAGACGACATTGTGCCTGCCGTCGAAACCTTCCGCTTACAGCAGGCACTCAACAGTGAAGGGCTGGACGGGAATTTAACCTGTCAGTGGGAAGCCGGTGTGCGGCACCGCATCACACCAGCCGCGCTGGATGCCACGGTCGCGTTTTTCCGTAAACACCTTTAAACGCGCAGGATTGTGACGCCCTGATCTTCCAGCTTCTGGAGGATCACGGGATCGGCATTTTTCCCGGTGATCACCATGTCTATCTGCTCTGCCCGGCTGAACAGCATTCCGGCGCGCTCACCTACTTTGCTGCTGTCGACCAGCACAACAAGCTTGCCCACCACGTTAAGCATGTTTTGTTCGGCCATCGCCGTCAGCATATCGGTTTTGTACAGGCCTTCAGCGGTAAGACCCTTGCCGCTGGTAAACATCCAGTGTCCGGCGTAGAGGCTGTTTTCGCTGTCCTGCGGGCTTAGCGTAATGGACTGGCTCTTGTTGTACTGACCACCCATGATCACCACGCTCTCATGCTCCTGGTCGATAAGATAGTTGGCCAGAGGCAGATAATTAGTAATGATCTGTACCGGTTTTCCACACATCTCCCGCCCCAGCAGAAACGCCGTCGAGCCACAGTTGATCACCACGCTCTCGCCGGGATTCACCAGCTGCGAAGCCGCTCTGGCGATGCGCACTTTTTCATCGTGGTTCAGCGCCTGATGGATGTTCATCGGCGTCCAGCGCGGGCGCTGCTGACTAATGGCTTCCGCACCGTTGCGGACTTTTTTCAGCTTGCCGTTTTCATCGAGCTTGTTGATATCGCGGCGTGCGGTGGCCGGAGAAATGCCCAGGCGTTCAATCACTTGTTCTACGGTGACAAAACCTGTTTGCGCTAATAGTTCCAGTAAAATTTGATGCCGTTGCGCTTCCGTCATGAGCTATTCCGATAAGAATTGATTTTAAAAGATAATATTTGAAATAGCCTGAAATTACTAAGCAAAATATAACATCGCCAGACACAGGGGTCTGGCGATTGGGCGCCACAATTACAGGAACGACTTAAACGGCAGGTCTGGCTCAATGGTGAAGCAATCATCAAAGCCACGCGGATAGTGGTATTCAAGATTGTCTTTATCCAGTGGCCAGGTGAACTTGCCACCGACCTGCCAGATGAACGGTTTGAAGCCGTATTTCAGCCGGTCTTTTTTCATCTCCCACAGTACGCGGATTTCCTGGGGATCGGCCTGGAAGTTTGACCAGATATCGTGGTGGAACGGGATCACCACTTTGGTGTTCAGCGCTTCCGCCATGCGCAGCATATCGGCGCTGGTCATTTTGTCGGTGATACCGCGCGGGTTTTCACCGTAGGAACCCAGCGCGACATCGATGTGGTGCTCGTTGCCGTGCTTCGCGTAGTAGTTGGAGTAGTGGGAATCACCGCTGTGATAGAGGGAGCCACCAGGGGTTTTAAACAGGTAGTTCACCGCGCGTTCGTCCATGCCATCCGGCAGCACACCCGCTGCTTTTTGATCGGCTGGCAGCGTAATTAACGCGGTACGATCAAAGGCATCCAGCGCATGAATTTCAACGTCTTTGATTTTTACCACATCGCCTGGTTTCATCACGATGCAGCGCTCTTTCGGCACACCCCAGCCCACCCATAAATCAACGCAGGTTTGCGGGCCAATGAACGGGACATCATCGGCACAGTTTTGCATCACCGCTGCCGCCACGTTGACGTCGATATGATCGTTGTGATCGTGGGTAGACAGAACCGCATCAATCTGACGAATAGCGAACGGATCGAGCACAAAAGGTGTGGTACGCAGGTTTGGCTGAAGCTTTTCTACCCCTGCCATACGCTGCATCTGATGGCCTTTTTTCATCAGTGGATTGCCGTGACTCTGTTTGCCTGTTCCGCACCAGAAATCCACGCAAATATTCGCACCACCCTCTGATTTCAGCCAGATCCCGGTACAGCCAAGCCACCACATCGCAAAGGTACCCGGTGCAACCTGCTCTTGCTCAATCTCTTCGTTCAGCCAACTGCCCCACTCCGGGAAGGTGCTCAGAATCCATGATTCGCGGGTGATGGTGTTCACTTTACTCATCGTTATGCTCCCTATTTAAATCAAATTTAATCACATTATGATTGGTTGTGATTTATGTTGTCACCATTAAATCAGCATTGCAATGCCATTTTTTCACTTTTACGCCGCTGGAAGGGGCGGGTAAGTTTTAAGGTGTTACGGTAAATAGAATGTCTTAAAGTGATTAATTGCATGAATTTTAATGATTAATTAATGATTTTAATATCGTAATGAAAATCACTATTAAGTTTATGGAAATAATTTGCGTGATGGCTCACAAATAATCAGATTCAATCTTGTGGTGATTATTTGTGATTAATAGAGTGTTGGCACCAACCGCATGAGGGTGACCTCGTGCTCCAACTTTCTGGAGAGTGTTATGGAAATCCTCTACAGCGTCTTTACCGTTTTCTTTAACCAGGTAATGACCAATGCTCCGCTCTTGCTGGGGATCGTGACGTGTCTGGGCTATATCCTGTTACGCAAAAGCGTGAGCGTCATTATCAAAGGCACCATTAAAACCATTATCGGTTTTATGTTGTTACAGGCGGGGTCTGGCATTTTAACGAGCACTTTTAAGCCCGTGGTCGCCAAAATGTCGGAAGTGTATGGCATCAATGGCGCCATCTCTGACACTTACGCGTCAATGATGGCAACGATCGATCGTATGGGCGATGCGTATAGCTGGGTAGGGTACGCCGTCCTGCTCGCGCTGGCGCTGAACATTATCTACGTTCTGCTGCGGCGTATAACGGGTATCCGCACCATCATGCTGACCGGCCATATCATGTTCCAGCAGGCCGGGCTGATTGCCGTATCCCTTTATATCTTCGGTTATCCGATGTGGACAACGATCATCTGCACAGCGGTTCTGGTTTCGCTGTATTGGGGGATCACCTCCAATATGATGTACAAGCCAACGCAAGAAGTGACCGATGGGTGTGGTTTCTCAATTGGTCACCAGCAGCAGTTCGCGTCGTGGATTGCCTACAAAGTCGCGCCATTCCTGGGGAAAAAAGAAGAGAGCGTTGAAGACCTTAAGCTGCCTGGTTGGCTGAATATTTTCCATGACAACATCGTCTCTACCGCGATTGTGATGACCATTTTCTTCGGCGCGATCCTGCTCTCTTTCGGCATCGACGTCGTCCAGGCGATGGCGGGCAAAACGCACTGGACGGTCTACATCCTGCAAACCGGTTTCTCGTTCGCGGTGGCGATTTTCATCATCACCCAGGGCGTGCGTATGTTCGTGGCTGAACTATCAGAAGCCTTCAACGGTATCTCCCAACGCCTGATCCCTGGTGCTGTACTGGCGATTGACTGCGCCGCTATCTATAGCTTCGCGCCAAATGCCGTCGTCTGGGGCTTTATGTGGGGCACCATCGGTCAGCTGATTGCCGTCGGCATTCTGGTGGGCTGCGGTTCTTCTATTCTCATCATTCCTGGCTTTATCCCGATGTTCTTCTCCAACGCCACTATCGGCGTCTTTGCTAACCACTTTGGCGGCTGGCGCGCGGCGCTCAAGATTTGTCTGGTGATGGGCATGATCGAAATCTTCGGCTGCGTGTGGGCGGTCAAACTCACGGGGATGAGTGCCTGGATGGGCATGGCGGACTGGTCAATTCTGGCACCGCCGATGATGCAAGGCTTCGCCTCTGTCGGGCTGGTATTTATGGCCGTCATCATCCTGATCGCCCTTGCTTATATGTTCTTCGCTGGCCGCTCGCTGCGGGCTGAAGAAGATGCGGAAAAACAAACAGCAGAAGTTTCTGCTCACTAAGGAGTTTCGATTATGACCGTACGTATCCTGGCTGTGTGTGGCAATGGGCAAGGTAGCTCCATGATCATGAAGATGAAAGTGGACCAATTTTTAACCCAGTCAAACATCGACCACACGGTAAACAGCTGCGCGGTGGGGGAATACAAAAGTGAACTGAACGGCGCGGACATCATCATCGCCTCTACCCATATTGCCGGGGAAATTACTGTTTCAGGCAATAAACATGTGGTGGGTGTGCGCAATATGCTGTCTCCCGCAGATTTTGGTCCAAAGCTGCTGGAAGTGATCAACGCGCACTTCCCGCAAGACGTGAAGTAAGGACGCCACATGAAACTACGTGATTCGCTGGCAGACAATAACTCCATCCTTTTACAGGCTGAGGCCAGTACCTGGCAGGAAGCGGTAAAGCTGAGTGTGGATCTGCTGGTTAAGGCCGACGTTGTCGAGCCGCGGTATTACCAGGCCATTCTTGATGGCGTGGCGCAGCACGGCCCGTATTTCGTCATTGCGCCAGGGCTGGCGATGCCGCACGGTCGCCCAGAAGAGGGCGTCAAAAAAACAGGTTTCGCGCTGGTGACATTAAAAGAGCCGCTGGTGTTCAACCATGAAGATAACGATCCGGTCGATATTCTGATCACCATGGCGGCCGTTGATGCCAACACCCATCAGGAAGTCGGCATCATGCAGATCGTCAATCTGTTTGATGATGAAGCCAATTTTGACCGTTTACGCGCCTGCCGTACCGGGCAGGAAGTGCTGGATTTAATTGATAACGCCACTGCGGCGGCTGTTTAAGAGGGATTTGAAATGTCATTACCAATGTTGCAGGTTGCGCTGGATAACCAGACGTTGTCTCACGCTTATGAAACCACCCGCCTGATTGCGGAAGAGGTGGATATCATCGAAGTCGGCACTATTCTGTGCGTGGGTGAAGGCGTTCGCGCGGTTCGCGACCTGAAAGCACTCTATCCGCATAAAATCGTACTGGCGGACGCGAAAATCGCCGATGCGGGAAAAATCCTCTCCCGCATGTGTTTTGAAGCCAACGCAGACTGGGTCACCGTTATCTGCTGTGCGGATATCAACACCGCCAAAGGTGCGCTGGACGTCGCAAAAGAGTTTAACGGCGACGTGCAGATTGAACTGACCGGCTTCTGGACCTGGGAGCAGGCGCAGGAGTGGCGCGATGCGGGCATTCAGCAGGTGGTGTATCACCGTAGTCGCGATGCGCAGGCGGCGGGTGTGGCCTGGGGCGAAGCGGATATCAGTGCCATCAAACGCCTGGCGGATATGGGCTTCAAAGTCACTGTGACCGGCGGCCTGGCGCTGGAAGATTTGCCGCTGTTTAAAGGTATTCCGATCCATGTCTTTATTGCCGGTCGTAGCATTCGCGATGCGGCCTCTCCGGTGGAAGCCGCACGCCAATTCAAGCGCTCAATTGCTCAGCTGTGGGGCTAAGGAGTGGGTATGTTGTCAAAACAGGTCCCGCTTGGCATTTATGAAAAGGCGCTCCCCGCGGGGGAGTGCTGGTCAGAACGATTGCAGCTTGCAAAGCAGCTGGGATTCGATTTTGTCGAAATGTCAGTAGATGAAACAGACGTGCGTCTCTCCCGGCTGGACTGGAGCCGCGAGCAGCGTCTGGCGCTGGTGAATGCAGTGGCTGAAACCGGCGTGCGTGTACCGTCTATGTGCCTGAGCGCTCACCGTCGTTTTCCACTGGGAAGTGAAGACGACGTGGTGCGCGCTCAGGGGCTGGACATCATGCGTAAAGCTATTCAGTTTGCCCAGGATGTGGGGATCCGCGTCATCCAGCTCGCCGGATACGATGTTTATTATCAGCAAGCCAACGATGAAACCCGCCGCCGTTTCCGCGACGGGTTGAAAGAGAGCGTCGAAATGGCCAGCCGTGCGCAGGTGACGCTGGCGATGGAAATCATGGATTATCCGCTGATGAACTCCATCAGCAAGGCTCTGGGCTACGCACACTACCTGAATAACCCCTGGTTCCAGCTTTATCCCGATATCGGCAACTTGTCGGCGTGGGATAACGATGTACAGATGGAGTTGCAGGCGGGGATGGGGCATATCGTGGCGGTACATGTCAAAGATACACGTCCGGGTGTGTTCAAAAATGTTCCGTTCGGCACCGGGGTGGTGGATTTCGAACGGTGCTTCCAGACCCTCAAGCAGACTGGCTATTGCGGGCCCTATCTGATTGAGATGTGGAGTGAAACATCGGACGATCCGGCTGGTGAAGTGGCAAAAGCCCGAGACTGGGTGCGCGAGCGTATGGTGCGGGCAGGGTTACTGGAGGCCGGGCATGAAGCAGCTTAAACAGCAGGTCTTTGACGCCAATATGGATCTCCCGCGTTATGGCCTGGTGACGTTCACCTGGGGTAACGTCAGCGCTATCGATCGTGAGCAGGGGCTTGTGGTGATTAAGCCAAGCGGTGTGGCGTATGACACCATGAAAGCTGACGATATGGTGGTCGTTGATCTCGAAGGGAATGTCGTCGAGGGCAGATGGCGACCGTCATCGGATACCGCTACCCATCTGGCGCTTTATCAGCGATATCCGTCGCTGGGTGGTATCGTGCATACCCACTCAACACATGCTACCGCCTGGGCACAAGCAGGGTTGGCCATTCCGGCGCTGGGCACCACCCATGCAGACTATTTCTTCGGCGATATTCCTTGCACGCGAGCGCTTACTCAGGCGGAGGTGGAAGGGCAGTATGAGCTCAACACCGGGCAGGTGATCATTGAAACACTCGGTGAGCGCGAGCCGTTGCATACGCCTGGCATAGTGGTCTTTCAGCACGGCCCATTTGCATGGGGAAAAGATGCCCATGACGCTGTTCATAACGCGGTGGTGATGGAAGAAGTGGCCAGAATGGCCTGGATTGCCCGCGGTATTAACCCACAGCTTCAGGCTATTGATAATTATCTGATGAACAAGCACTTCATGCGCAAGCATGGCCCGGATGCCTATTACGGGCAGAAGTAAACACGTGCTCTGGAATACCGAAATCGTTGTAACCGGTGGTATTTCAGAGCCATCTGCAAAAAAAAGCCCCCGGGCAGGGGGCAAGTCAAACTATGGCTATGTTGTCTTTGTTGGCTTTCCTGGTGCTAGCGTTAAAGCGTTATCGGTAAATATCTGCACTTGCGTGCATGTTGCCGTTGCTGCCGGGCTCACGCATCAGAATGACGTGATAGTATTTTGCGCCCTGGGCATCGGTTTCTTCATTAATTGCCTGATCTGCTTCACTTTCAGTGGCGAAATTATGATTGATGTAGATTACGCCTAAGCTTTGCACATCATCCATGTTTCTGGCCTGCCGGCCGTCTATCTTGATGGCTGCCATCGCGTTTGCACTAAGCAAAAGCGCAGCCAGTACGGCGATTGCGATTTTTTTCATGATATGCGCTCCACGACTGCGTGCTGTGTGACGGTTTAAACATCTCCTTCTGCCTTTGGATGAACTCTGATTAAAGTGTAATCGCTTCTCTGGAGGGGATTGGTGACCATTTCTGATGCTGTTGTTCAAAAAAACAACGCTTCCAGATGTGATTAATTTTAAATCATCCACTTAGTCTGACTTTGCGCTTTGTGCGAATTTTTTGCGCAATCAGCTTGAGTTTTTGGGAGCTCGCAAGTATTATGACGCGTCAATTTTTCAGCCGACCTTTAACACGTTCCTTGCCTCCCCGGGCCTCGGCTGACCCAGACAGGAGGCTGAATAATCCGTAAGGAGCAATTCGATGCGTCATTACGAAATCGTTTTTATGGTCCATCCTGACCAGAGCGAACAGGTTCCGGGTATGATCGAGCGTTACTCTGCTGCCATCACTGGTGCAGAAGGTACGATCCACCGTCTGGAAGACTGGGGCCGCCGTCAGCTGGCTTACCCGATCAACAAACTGCACAAAGCACACTACGTTCTGCTGAACGTTGAAGCTCCGCAGGAAGTGATCGATGAGCTGGAAACTACCTTCCGCTTCAACGATGCCGTTATCCGCAGCATGGTTATGCGTACCAAAAACGCAGTTACCGAAGCATCTCCGATGGTTAAAGCGAAAGACGAGCGCCGTGAGCGTCGCGATGATTTCGCAAACGAAACCGCAGATGATTCTGATGCTGGGGATTCTGAAGAGTAATTTCTGATGACCAACCGTCTGGTGTTGTCAGGCACTGTGTGCAGGACCCCCCTTCGAAAGGTCAGTCCATCAGGAATTCCGCATTGCCAGTTCGTGCTTGAGCATCGTTCTGTGCAAGAGGAAGCCGGGTTTCACCGGCAGGCGTGGTGCCAAATGCCCGTTATTATTAGCGGACACGAAAACCAGGCCATTACTCACAGTATAACGGTCGGTAGTGCAGTAATCGTTCAGGGGTTCATTTCTTGCCACAAGGCAAAGAACGGTCTGAGCAAAATGGTTCTGCATGCCGAGCAGATTGATTTGATAGATTCTGGAGACTAGCCATATGGCACGTTATTTCCGTCGTCGCAAGTTCTGCCGTTTCACCGCGGAAGGCGTTCAAGAGATCGACTATAAAGATATCGCAACGCTGAAAAACTACATCACCGAAAGCGGTAAGATTGTCCCAAGCCGTATCACCGGTACTCGTGCAAAATACCAGCGCCAGCTGGCTCGCGCAATCAAACGCGCTCGCTACCTGTCCCTGCTGCCGTACACTGATCGTCATCAGTAATCGGGCACGGTCCATTAATACGACTTTAAGAGGATAAGGTAATGCAAGTTATTCTGCTTGATAAAGTAGCAAACCTGGGCAGCCTGGGTGATCAGGTAAACGTTAAAGCGGGCTACGCTCGTAACTTCCTGGTTCCACAGGGTAAAGCTGTTCCAGCTACCAAGAAAAACGTAGAGTTTTTCGAAGCACGTCGCGCTGAACTGGAAGCCAAACTGGCTGACGTTCTGGCGGCTGCTAACGCTCGCGCTGAGTCAATCAACGCACTGGGCACCGTTACCATCGCTTCCAAATCTGGCGACGAAGGTAAACTGTTCGGTTCCATCGGTACCCGCGATATCGCTGATGCAGTAACTGCTGCTGGCGTTAAAGTGGCTAAGAGCGAAGTTCGTCTGCCGAACGGCGTTCTGCGTACCACTGGTGAGCACGAAGTTGACTTCCAGGTTCATAGCGAAGTGTTCGCTAAACTGGTTGTTAGCGTTGTAGCTGAGTAATTTTTTACTCTGCTCACGTTGAAGCGCCGGCCTTGTGCCGGCGTTTTGCGTTTTAGACTTCCAGAAATCTTCTTTTCTTCTTGTATGGTAGCTATTCCTGTCGCATTCTCAGATAATAAAATGAAACGCAATTTTATCTTTGAGATTTGCTATGGACACCCCCTTATCGGTACCGATTTTCGCCCGTAAAAATGTCGCTTATGCCTGTGCCACCCTGTGCTGTTTGCTCTGGGGAAGCTCTTACCCGGCAATAAAAAGTGGTTATGAACTCTTTAGTATCGCGACTGATGATGTTCCGTCAAAAGTCGTCTTTGCCGGATACCGTTTTCTTTTCGCGGGGCTGATCCTGTTGCTGTTCGCACTGGCTCAGCGCAAGCCTATCGCCCGGCTGACAACAAAACAGTTCGGCCAGCTCACCCTCCTTGGGCTGACCCAGACATCGATTCAGTACACCTTCTTCTATATAGGGCTGGCCTACACGACTGGCGCCAACGGCTCGATCATGAATGCCACTGGCACTTTCTTTAGCGTGTTGCTGGCGCATTTCATCTATCACAACGACAAGCTCAGCTATAACAAGACACTGGGCTGTATTTTGGGGTTTGCCGGGGTCATGCTCGTGAACTTCCACAGTGGGTTAAGTGAATTCCGCTTTGTCTGGAATGGCGACGGCTTCGTGGTGCTGGCGGCCTTTATTCTCTCTGCCGCTACGCTATACGGGAAACGCATCTCCCAGACGGTCGATCCTACGGTAATGACGGGCTGGCAGCTTGCTATCGGTGGCGCTGTACTGGTGGCTGGCGGCTACGCAACGGGCGGTACGCTGGAAGTGCATAGCCTGAAGGCGTTGGCGGTGCTCGGCTATCTGACGTTGCTTTCCTCGGTGGCCTTCGCGCTGTGGAGCGTGTTATTGAAGGTGAACCGCGTCAGTATGATCGCACCGTTCAACTTTGTTGTGCCGGTGGCAGGGACGGTGCTTTCCGCGATTTTCCTGGGTGAGAATATCCTGGATATCAAATACGCGGTGGCGCTGGTGCTGGTTTGCTCAGGGATTTGGTGGGTGAATAAGCGCTGTGCCTGAGACGAACATGGCCGGGTACGGTTTCGCCTTACCCGGCCTGTGAATTAACGTGCTCTGATAAAACTGCCATCGGGCTGGCGCGTAAACAGCACCTGCTGACCATTCCCGGTATCAATCGTTAACCCGGTCACGACCCCGCTGGCATTCTGGCGGATCTGCACCATCTGGCCATTCTGCAAATTGCTGAGCGGTTTACCCGCCCCTTCAACCTGTGCCATGGCATAGACATCTGTTGGCGGCAGGTTATGGTCACGGAACAGCTGTGCAAGCGTTTTACCCGGCTCTACACGATACGAACGCCATTGTTGCTCAATACCTGTCGGCTGCTGAGTCTGGGCTTGGGGTTGCTCAGGAGCAGATGCCTGATCCTGCGGTTGTTCGTCCTGTACTGGCTCTGGCTCAACGGGAGCAACCTGGCCCGGATCGTTAGAGGGGGTGACCAGCTGAGTCTGCATTGGCTGAGGATCGGGCTGCGGCCGCGCCTGAGACTGGATATCCAGCTGAGCATTGCGGGCGGCTGGCGCGGTATCGCTGTTATCGCCACCAGAAGGTAGCAGGAAGCCCAGAATGACCAGCAGCGCCCCAATGATGATGCCTTTGCGATGCAAAGACGGCAGCGGGTCCATGATGCGAAAATTATCTGGTGCTTGCCAGATTTTCGCCAGGGTAGGTTTCAGTTCAAATCGCCCGGGCATGGCTTTCCTCCTGCTCCGCGTCTTTTTTATCCTGTCCTGAGAAGTGTAGTTTGCTAACTGCCTGACGGGCGTAACAAAGTCGGCTTCCGTGACACATATTTAGGAAATATCCTGACGGGCTCTATTGTTTCTGTTTCCCCGCAATTTGTCATCTTAACTTAAGACAAAGTTTTACCCGATGGGGTGTGACTGTTATGCTGCCCGCTACTTTAAATGTGATGGAAGGAAAACCCATGACCACCCCGACTTTTGACACTATCGAAGCGCAGGCAAGCTACGGTATCGGCTTGCAGGTAGGACAGCAACTGAGCGAATCCGGCCTGGAAGGACTGTTACCGGAAGCGCTGGTGGCGGGTATCGCTGACGCGCTGGAAGGCAAACATCCTGCTGTTCCTGTAGATGTTGTGCACCGTGCGCTGCGCGAAATCCACGAACGTGCTGACGCCGTACGTCGCTCGCGTTTCGAAGAGATGGCAGCAGAAGGTGTTAAATTCCTGGAAGAGAACCGCGAGCGTGAAGGCGTGAACAGCACCGAATCTGGCCTCCAGTTCCGTGTGATCAACCAGGGCGATGGCGTAATCCCGGCTCGCACTGACCACGTCCGTGTACATTACACCGGTAAGCTTATCGACGGTACTGTGTTTGACAGCTCTGTTGCGCGCGGTGAACCGGCTGAGTTCCCGGTAAATGGCGTAATCGCTGGCTGGATTGAAGCTCTGACCCTGATGCCAGTCGGTTCCAAATGGGAACTGACTATCCCGCAAAACCTGGCCTACGGCGAGCGCGGCGCTGGCGCGTCCATCCCACCATTCAGCACCCTGGTGTTTGAAGTCGAGCTGCTGGAAATCCTGTAATCGGCTTTGCTTATTTCCTCTCTCCGCCCGGGGAGAGGAAAATAGTGATAAAACCTATAGTTACGACGGAATCAACATTTTATCTTGCAAATGAAACTGTTGCGTGTATTTTTGTGAGCTGTTTCGCGCTGTATGAGTGATATGACACTCACTTTCAACATATTATTAACATAATATCCAATTCATAGTATTCATCCCGCCGATTCTTACCTAATATCGATTAGCCCTTACATAGGGAACGTCATTTTTTTGACGCATTTAAAGGCCAGAAGAGCCTTAACAACACAGACAGGCATAAACAGGAAAATATCACATGGTAGATCAGGTCAAAGTCGTCGCTGAAGAAGAAGCGCCGTCTGAACAGTCGCTACGGCGCAATCTCACAAACCGTCATATTCAGCTTATTGCCATCGGGGGTGCCATCGGTACCGGGCTGTTTATGGGGTCGGGCAAAACCATCAGTCTTGCCGGGCCGTCGATCATCTTCGTTTATATGATCATCGGTTTTATGCTCTTTTTCGTGATGCGCGCAATGGGTGAATTGCTGCTCTCGAATCTCGAATACAAATCCTTTAGCGACTTCGCATCCGACCTGTTAGGGCCGTGGGCAGGTTATTTTACAGGCTGGACGTACTGGTTCTGCTGGGTTGTCACAGGGATGGCCGACGTAGTTGCCATTACCGCATACGCCCAGTTCTGGTTCCCCGGCCTTTCTGACTGGGTGGCATCGCTGGCGGTTATTGTCCTGCTGCTGAGCCTCAACCTGGCTACCGTGAAAATGTTCGGTGAAATGGAGTTCTGGTTTGCGATGATCAAAATCGTCGCCATCGTGGGACTGATTATTGTCGGGCTGGTCATGGTTCTCACGCACTTCCAGTCGCCAACGGGTGTTCAGGCTTCCTTTACCCACCTGTGGAATGACGGTGGCTGGTTCCCGAAAGGGCTGAGCGGGTTCTTTGCCGGCTTCCAGATTGCGGTGTTTGCGTTTGTGGGTATTGAGCTGGTGGGCACCACCGCCGCAGAAACCAAAGATCCGGAGAAATCCCTGCCACGTGCCATCAACTCCATTCCGGTGCGTATCATTATGTTCTACGTGTTTGCACTGGTCATCATCATGTCGGTCACGCCGTGGAGCTCTGTTGTGCCAACCAAGAGCCCATTCGTGGAGCTGTTTGTGCTGGTGGGGCTGCCGGCTGCGGCAAGCCTGATTAACTTCGTGGTGCTGACTTCTGCGGCTTCTTCGGCAAACAGCGGCGTGTTCTCTACCAGCCGTATGCTGTTTGGCCTGGCGCAGGAAGGCGTTGCGCCGAGCGCGTTCGCGAAATTGTCTAAGCGTGCGGTACCGGCGAAAGGGCTGACCTTCTCCTGTATGTGTCTGCTGGGTGGTGTGGTTATGCTCTACATTAACCCAAGCGTGATTGGCGCGTTCACCATGATCACCACGGTGTCTGCGATCCTGTTCATGTTTGTCTGGACCATCATCCTGTGTTCATACCTGGTGTACCGCAAACAGCGTCCGCACCTGCATGAAAAATCGATCTACAAGATGCCGCTGGGCAAGGTGATGTGCTGGGTGTGCATGGCGTTCTTCGCGTTCGTTATCGTGCTGCTGACGCTGGAAGATGATACCCGTCAGGCACTGATTGTTACGCCGCTGTGGTTCATCGCGCTGGGGCTGGGCTGGCTGTTTATCGGTAAGAAACGAATGGCTGGTGTAAGGTAAAAGCAAAACGGCAACTTCGGTTGCCGTTTTTGGTTTTTGCACCCTCTCCCTGTGGGAGAGGGTTGAGGTGAGGGCATCAGGCCTCAGCGGCCTTTTTTATTCACCCGCTAATGCACGCGGGAACAGAACGTTATTTTCAAGACTGATGTGCTCCATCAGGTCGTCGATCATTTCGTTAATGCCGTTGTACATCGCTTTCCAGGTAGTACAGGCTTCTGGCGGCGGTGTGACGTTGTTGGTGGTGTGTTTGATCACTTCCAGCAGTTCGCCTGCATCGTCGTGCTCGCTTTCCATCACGCTGATTGGCCCCATCGCCTGGCTGCCCATTCCCTGTTTAATCATCGGGAAGAGGATTTGTTCTTCTTTCATCATGTGGCTGGAAAGTTCTTCATGCAGCAGGGTCAGGTATTTCGCCAGGCCGCGTGGAACAGAAGGTTTGTCGGCATGAACACGTTCAACTTTGGTTGCCTGTAAAATCAGTTCAGGCAGCTGTTCACGGTGACGGTCGTGGTAACGCACGATGATGTGGTCGATGATTTCTGCAAGCTCAACCGTGCGCCAGTCTTTCTCGACAGGCTGCTCGGCCAGTTTTGCCAGCTCCGCTTCGATGGTTTCTACATCCAGCTCTTTGCGCGAAGCCGCGCGCGCCAGCGTTTGCTTACCGCCGCAGCAGTAATCCATGTCGTATTTACGAAACAGCGCAGAAGCGCGAGGGATGGAGAGCGCTAGCTCGCCGAGTGGTTGGTCGCGGAAGGCCATAGCAGTTACCTCATCATCAATAATATAAGATGTATTTTAAATGCATCTTTATGGTGATGCTATAACCCTTTAGTGGCACGCGCGAAAATGTGAGAAGGGTCACAAAAATTTCTTATGTTTTAAGCTTCTGAATGAATTAAAAAAACTCCAGGTAAGGGGGTTTTGAAACTGAAGAAACATTAAACAACGCGGCCCGCCTGCCGATAGTTACACGTCAGACAATATCCTGCATATAAAAAAGGCGACGAATGTTTAAACGTATAAAAGTGATTACCCTCCTGGTCTCGGTGCTGCTTGTGCTCGGCATTATGCAACTGATCTCCGCTGGCATTTTTATTAATGCGCTAAATAACGACAAAGATAACTTCACCGTCTCTCAGGTGGCGAGCCAAAACGTCGCGGAGTTCACCGATGCGTGGATCAGCCTTAACCAGGCGCGTGTCACCCTGAACCGCGGGATGTTGCGCCTGCAAAGCAGCGTGGCGACCCAGATTAACGGCGGTCAGTTGAATGAGCTGGTAGAGACGGCAAAAAATCTGCTGGCTGATGCACAGGCGCATTTCGATAAATACTACGCACTGCCAAATACCCCTGGGCTGGGTGAAGAGTTACCCAAGCAGCTGGAAGAGCAGTACCGTATTTACTCTTCTACGTTGACGCAAATGAACGTACTGCTGGCGCAGGGCAATCTGGACGACATGTTCAAGCAGAATGCCGAGCAGAAGCAGAATGCGATGCAGAAAGTCTATCACGAGTGGCGTACTGTCCAGGCAAAGCTCACCAGCAAAGGGATCAAGGATAATGAAAGTGACTATAAGCGCATCATGTGGGCGCTCTCGGTCATTATGTTGATCGTTGTGGGTGTGATTATCGCCAGCTGGATTGCAATGCGTCGTGTTCTGCTGTTGCCGTTGCAGGATGTCATCGGCCATATCCGTGCCATTGCCGCCGGTGATTTGACTCAGCTAGTCGAAGCCAGTGGTAAAAATGAGATGGCCCTGCTGGCGCACAACGTCCAGCAGATGCAAAAAGCGCTGGCCAACACGGTCGGTGTGGTGCGCCAGGGCGCAGATACCATCTACACCGGGGCGGGTGAAATTTCCGCGGGCAGCAATGATCTTTCTTCCCGTACCGAACAGCAGGCCGCTTCTCTGGAAGAAACCGCAGCCAGTATGGAACAGTTGACGGCGACCGTTAAGCAAAACGCCGACAATGCACGTCAGGCTTCTCGCCTGGCGCTGGATGCCTCTTCAACCGCGAAGAAAGGCGGCAGCGTAGTGGAAGGCGTGGTACGTACCATGGACGAAATCGCCACCAGCTCCAGCAAAATTGCCCAGATCACAAACGTTATCGACGGTATTGCTTTCCAGACCAACATCCTGGCGCTGAACGCAGCGGTTGAAGCGGCGCGTGCAGGTGAGCAGGGGCGTGGATTTGCGGTGGTTGCGGGTGAAGTCCGTACCCTGGCACAACGCAGCGCCCAGGCAGCGAAAGAGATCAAAGCGCTGATCGATGATTCCGGCGAACGTGTTAACGCAGGTTCTCAGCTGGTGAACGAAGCGGGTGCCACGATGGCGGAAATCGTTAATGCCGTGACCCGTGTAACGGACATTATGGGTGAGATCGCCTCTGCGTCTGACGAGCAGAGCCGTGGTATCGACCAGGTCGGTCAGGCTGTTGCAGAGATGGATCGCGTGACTCAGCAAAACGCCTCGCTGGTGGAAGAGTCTGCGGCGGCGGCGGCGGCGCTGGAAGATCAGGCTGCACGTCTGAACGAAGCGGTTGCGGTGTTTAAAATTGCGCACGGCCAGGCAGTGAAAGCGGCTCCTGTAAAAACCTATGTGCCAAAAGCGCAGCCAGTAGCGGCGGCGACGGAAGCTAACTGGGAAACCTTCTAAAACCACGCCTCGTAGGCCGGGTAAGCGTCAGCGCCACCCGGCAAAATCACATCTCTGAAGCCGGAACCACCATGGGTTTTTCCGGCTTTGCCCTCACCGCAATCACCACGCCAACCACCAGCAGTGCTATTCCACAGGCTGTCAGCAGCGGCGGCATGCTCTGGCGCATCAGGAAGGTGTAAAGCAGCCCGGCAAGGGTTTCAAAGACAATCAGCGGCCCTAAGATCACCGTTGGTAACTTCTGGCTGGCGATGTTCCAGCAAAGCGCGCCGACCCAGGAGCAGAGCACTGCGATAGCGACCATTAACCCGACAAACACCCACGGACGTGGCCCGAAGGGCAGGGCGAATTCAGGCTGTTGCACACCTAACCACGCGCAGGCTCCCACGTAGCCCACCAGCGAGACGGGCAGCGTAACCAGCGCCTGCGCCGTGGCCCACATCATCGGATGTTTGTCCGGGTTCTCCCGCAGCCAGCGCGCGTTGCGCAGGGCATACCACGCCCAACACACCACGGAAATAAAGGCCAGCATGATGCCGGAACCGTAACGCCACAGGTCGACGTCATCCAGCCCGTGGCTCAGCTCGGCAACGTTCACACACACTAACCCGGCGGCGATGCAGACCAGTGCAGGCACCATTTTTGACCACGCCAGCTTGCCATCGCGATGGCTGTATAGCAGGTTGGCAAAAACCGGGATCACCACCGGCAGCGTGCCGATAATCATGGTGGAAACCGGCGCGCCCGTGCGCTGAATGGCACTGGCGAGACACACGTAATAGATGAGATTCCCCATCATGGTTAATGCCAGCGCGGTTCCCCAGTCCTTGCGGCTAAGCTGGCGTAACCGCCCGCGACCGAACCAGGCCAGAGGAAGGGCAATCAGCCCAAGCGCCAGATAGCGTCCGGTGGACTGCAAAATTGCCGGGTATTCCGGCACGATCGCCGGGCCTACAAAAATCAGCCCCCACATTAAACCTGCAAGCAGGGCATACAACACGCCGCTAATCATTTTTCCATCCACATTCATTCATTCTGTCATCAGTGTAGAAAGGGAAATTACCGCCGTATTGTATGAGATTGCGCTTTAGCGCTTAACGACCTGCTTCTGGTAGCGTACCGGCGTAATGCCGTAGCGACGGGTAAACGCGCGGGTTAAATGGGACTGATCGGTCAGGCCGGTAGCGGCTGCCACTTCAGCGGCGGGCATTCCGTGAGTCAGAAACGCTTTGGCGCGCCAGAGACGGATAGCCATCAGCATCTGATGCGGGGTGACATGGAAATGGGCTTTGAACTGGCGCTGAAAATGGTACGGGCTTAGCGATATCACGTTCGCCAGCTCATCTAATGTGAGCGGGTGCATATAGTTGTCGTGCAGATAGTCACGCACGCGTTCGAACCGGAGTGCGCCTTCCTGAATTACGGGCGCGTGGCGGGCGAGCGGCTGGAATGTGTCAATCAGCTCCAGCAACATCCCTTTTTGCGCCAGCGGATCGTCCGTGTGCCACAGGCCGTATATCAGCTGCACGATTTGCTGCGAGCGAAGGGGATCGTGGCGTGTCACATCGCTAAACCACCAGTGGCGAATGCCGGTTACCTCTTCGAGAAGCTGGGGGTCAAGATAGACCATCCGGTAGCGCCAGCCATCGTCCGTGGCGGACTCGCCGGTGTGGATCTCGTCCGGGTTCATGGTGACAACAGATTGCGCAGGGGCAAGATACTGAGTCCCGCGATAACGAAAGCGCTCGGCACCGGTTTCTATTGTGCCGATACCAAAGGCTTCGTGGGTGTGAGGCTCAAAAGCGTAGTCTGAAATATGTGCATGATACAGTTCGATGCCCGGCACCTGCGGCAGATGGCGAAAACGCGCGCTGTCTCTCTCATAAATGAACTGTTCTGGGACGCCTTGCACGGTGAACCTCCTCGTGGGTCATCTCTCCATTATCAGAGATGACCCGAGGGGATACCACAAAAAATAACCAGTTTGTAACAATTACAGGATGGCTTTGACGCTTTCAGCCAGTGGCGTCGTCGGGCGGCCAATCAGCTTGCTCAGAGTATGGCTGTCGTCGAACAGACCACCTTTAGACGCGCCGGTGTCGGAGTCGGCAAGCATATCGGCCAGCCCGGCGGGCAAACCAACGCTTTTCAGCGCGGCAGCAAAATCATCTTCGCTCAGGTTCTGATACGCCACGTTTTTACCGCTCTGTTTGCTCAGCTCCGCAGCCAGTTCGCTCAGCGTCCATGCGTTGTCGCCCGCCAGTTCATACACCTTACCCGCATGACCATCCTGGGAGATAACCGTTGCGGCGGCAGCGGCATAGTCTGCGCGGGTCGCGGAGGCAATTTTGCCCTCACCGGCGGCACCAATGAATACGCCGTGTTCCAGCGCAGGCGGCGCACTCGCCAGATAGTTTTCGGTGTACCAACCGTTGCGCAGCAGGGCGTAAGGCACGCCAGACTCCGCCAGTGCTTTCTCGGTGGCAACATGCTCAACGTGCAGCCCCAGCGGGGATGTATCGGCATGCAGCAGGCTGGTATAAGCGATGAATTTCACGCCCGCAGCTTTAGCGGCGTTAATGACGTTCTGGTGTTGTGTTGCGCGTTGACCCACTTCACTGGAAGAGATCAGCAGGAGTTTATCCACGCCGTTCAACGCCGTGGTGAACGCTGCCTGGTCGGTATAATCCGCCTGACGCACAACGATACCTTGCTGGCTCAGCGCCCCGGCTTTTACCGGATTACGCACAATAGCTACAATCTGGTTGGCCGGAACGGTTTTCAGCAGGTGTTCAATAACCAGCTGGCCAAGCTGGCCGGTAGCACCGGTAATTGCAATCATGAGGGAACTCCTTCGTGTTTGTCTTGTGTTGTGGCACACTATCACCAACACTAACTTTTAGTAAGTACGCACAAAAAGGTAAGTATGAAAACGACGCCAACGCTCAGTGAACAATTACGAGACGGAAACCTGTTTGCCGAACAGTGCCCATCGCGTGAAGTGTTAAAGCATGTCACCAGCCGCTGGGGCGTACTGATCCTGGTAGCGTTACGTGATGGCACGCATCGCTTTAGCGATCTGCGCCGCAAAATGGGCGGCGTGAGCGAGAAGATGCTGGCCCAGTCGCTTCAGGCGCTAGAGCAGGACGGGTTTATCGATCGCGTTTCGTATCCGGTCGTGCCGCCGCATGTAGAGTATAGCCTGACGCCGTTAGGGGGTGAGGTAAGCGAGAAAGTGGCCGCACTGGCGGACTGGATTGAAGTGAATACGCCTCAGGTACTGGCAAACCGGGACGATCGTGCGGCCTGATGCCCTCACCCTGGCCCTCTCCCTGTGGGAGAGGGAACAGATGCAGCGTTGCCGTTTGGCTTTTACTTGCTCAAATCTACCTGATAAACCGCAAACCCGATATCGTCTGTCCCGACCTTATTCATCGGGTACTGCGCCTTATCCTTAATGAATGTCGCCGCCTTATCAGATGGTGACGTTTCAATGCGGATATCCAGTTTCGTGTCACTGTGAACAGGTGCCAGACGCCAGTTGTTATCCACCGCCGGATGAATTTCACCCGCCTTTTTCGACTCTGCGCTGATCCAGGCCGCCAGCACGGAGCGATTCTCGTCTGGTGAGGCAAAGGCGATGTGGCTATCACCCGTTCCGGCAAACTTACCGCCGTAGGCCCGGTAGTTATTGGTCACGACCAGGAAGGTCGCACCCGGATCAAGTGGTTTGCCGTTGAAGGTCAGGTGTTTGATACGTTCTGCCTGCGGATTGATTGTCTGACACTCACCGTCATATTTCGCAGGTTGGGTAACATCAATCTGATAATCCACACCGTCGATCACGTCGAAATTATAGGTACGGAACCCGTCCCAGTTAATCAGCGACTGCGGTTTACTGCTGTTCGGATCGATCCGATTAAACTGCCCGGCAGAGCACTCAAGCCAGTCTTTCACCTCTTTACCCGTTGCTTTTACTACCACCAGCGTGTTTGGGTAGAGATAGAGATCGGCGGCATTACGGAAGGTAAGCTGGCCCTTTTCAACTTCAACATAGCTTGCCGGATCATTCTTACGCCCGCCCACTTTGAACGGTGCAGCGGCAGAAAGCACCGGCAGTTTTGCCAGGTCCGGGTCGCCCTGAATAAAGTGTTCCGCGTAGGCTTTCTGCGCCATGTTGACCACCTGTACCGTTGGATCATCCTGTACAAGTGCCAGGTAGCTGTACATGTTGTCGGCGGATTTACCGATCGGTTTGCTGACGAATTCACGCGTGGCGTCATGGTCGTGCTTCAGCACGTCGACCAGTTTTTTATCTTCAGCGGCCAGTGATTTTTTGGCGGCGGCATCATAAATCGGGCGCGCTTCGGCTTTCGACTGGGTAACCTTCCAGCTGCCGCTGTCGTTATTCAGCACCAGATCCACCACCCCAAGATGATCGCCCCACATGCCAGGCATCACTGACGGCACGCCGTTCAGCGTCCCTTTTTCAACATCTGCACCTTTGATGCTGGCGAAATCTTTACCCGGGAAGACGGCATGAGCGTGGCCAAACAGAATGGCATCCACCCCCGGCACTTCACTCAGATAGTAAACCGAGTTTTCCGCCATCACCTGATATGGGTCGGCTGAAAGCCCCGAATGGGCGACCACCACTACCAGGTCTGCCCCTTTCTCACGCATCTCCGGCACATATTTGCGGGCGGTTTCGGTGATGTCGTTAACGGTGACTTTGCCGCTGAGGTTGGCTTTATCCCACGTCATTATCTGTGGCGGTACAAAGCCGATATAACCGATTTTCAGCGACTGCTTTTTACCGTCTTTATCGACGACCTCAGTCTCTTTAATCAGGTAAGGGGTAAATAAGGGTTTTTGGGTCTTAACGTCGATGATATTGGCGTTAACGTACGGGAACTTTGCGCCAGCCAGCGCATCGTGAAGGTACTTCAGGCCGTAGTTAAACTCGTGGTTGCCCAGGTTGCCAACGGTATAATCCAGGGTGTTCAACGCCTTATACACCGGATGGATCTCGCCTTTTTTCAGTCCCTTCGCGGCCATATAGTCGCCCAGTGGACTACCCTGAATAAGATCCCCGTTATCGACCAGCACGCTGTTTTTCACTTCACTGCGGGCAGCGTTGATCAAACTTGCCGTGCGTACCAGCCCGAATTTTTCCGTTGGCGTGTCTTTGTAGTAATCGAAGTCCATCATGTTGCTGTGCAGATCGGTGGTTTCCAGAATGCGGAGATCCACCGTTGCCGCCTGTACACTTGCTGCGATCAGCGTTGCCAGGAGCGTTGCGCTAAACTTAATCATCAGAGGAGTCCTTTTTTCGATCCAGGCCACAAAAGAATATGTATGTATATTTTGTTGCTTACAGAATTGTGAATCCTGCCAGAAAAAAGCATTTTGAAATCAGTATTGCCTCACAGATAGCGGAATTGTTCACATTACGATATAAATAAAACAACGAGTTAAGCCTACTGCGTTAACGAAGAGGTGGAGAATGTTAGATAAGATTTGTCAGCTCGCACGGGATGCGGGTGATGCCATTATGCAAGTGTATGATGGTGCAAAACCGATGGACGTTGTGAGTAAAGCGGATGATTCCCCGGTCACCGCGGCAGATATCGCGGCGCACGACGTGATCCTGAAAGGGTTACAGGCGCTGACGCCAGATATTCCCGTACTCTCAGAAGAAGCGCCGCAAGGCTGGGAGGAACGCAAGCACTGGCAGCGCTACTGGCTGGTCGACCCACTGGATGGCACCAAAGAATTCATTAAGCGTAACGGTGAGTTCACCGTCAATATCGCGTTGATTGAAAAGGGGAAAGCGATACTTGGCGTAGTGTACGCGCCGGTCATGAAGGTGATGTACAGCGCTGCGGAAGGTAAAGCCTGGAAAGAAGAGTGCGGTGTGCGTAAGCAGATTCTGGTGCGCGATGCGCGTCCGCCGCTGGTGGTGATCAGCCGTTCGCACAGCGACAACGAACTGAAAGAGTACCTGCAACAGCTGGGTGAGCACCAGACAACGTCGATTGGCTCATCGCTAAAATTCTGCCTGGTGGCAGAGGGTCATGCGCAGCTTTATCCTCGTTTCGGGCCAACCAACGTCTGGGATACGGCCGCAGGACATGCCGTGGCCGTCGCAGCCGGCGCGCATGTTCATGACTGGCAGGGTAAGCCGCTTGACTACACCCCGCGCGAGTCGTTTTTAAACCCAGGCTTCCGGGTATCTATCTACTGAGCCAGCAGTTTGTGCAGCAGGGCAACCACCTGCTGCACCTCTTCCTGCGTCAGAGCGCCGTCTTTGGCCCACTGTACGCGGCCCTCTTTATCCAGCACCACAATCGCAGAACTCTCTTCTTCCAGCTGCCAGGCTTTACGCGTCACACCGTTACTGTCGACAATAAACTGCGACCACGGGTAGAGCTTTTTATTGCTCTCCAGGCTTGAACGCACGAACATCCCGGAGCCCGGGATGGCATCGTCGGTGTTAACAATAGTGGAAGTCTGGTAGCGGTCATGAGGGAATTTTGCGGCCTTGATCGCTTCTACCAGGGCGGCGTTTTTTTCTTTTGCAGATGTACGACCGGCAATATGTTGTACAACTCTCACTTTGCCCGCGAGCTGCGCGCTATTCCAGGGTTTGTAGCTAAACTTATCATTGTCGAGAATCAATTCTCCCCGGTCAGCAATACCGACTGGCGGCACACGTTGTCCGTTTTCAAAGTTGTGTGCGTAGGCCCACAGCGGCAGAAGCAGAAATGCTGCTGCCAGGATGTTACGTAGGGTCATGGTGTTTCCTTATTTTTAGCAGGTGATCCGACCACTTGGTCATACGCTTTTAAGCATAAGTGCGATCAAGAGGGTTTTCCCGCAATCCCAATGCCAGATTGCGGGCGAACGCACATATCCGCGAAAAAACGACGGCTTATACTGCCCTTAGTCACGGTTTGCAAAGAATATTCTGATTAATTGTAATCAAACGGTAAATAAACTTATGCACACTGGGTATCAACGGTAGTTCTGGTCTATAGTCATTGGGCAATAAATTTGCGCTCAGGACAGTCGGGCCGATTGTGGCACCGCAAGAGCGTATGATTCGCAGGAGATACAAGAATGAAAATTTTCCAACGCTACAACCCGCTTCAGGTGGCGAAGTACGTGAAGATCCTGTTCCGTGGACGGTTGTATATCAAGGATGTTGGCGCTTTCGAGTTCGATAAGGGCAAGATCCTTATCCCGAAAGTGAAGGATAAGCAGCACTGGTCTGTGATGTCCGAAGTCAACCGTCAGGTTATGCGTCTGCAAACTGAGATGGCTTAATCAACGTGCTATGCAGTAATTAAAAAAACGGCTCCCGCGGGAGCCGTTGATGTTTTTACCCTAAGTAACCTTAAGCAGAAACCTGCTCCTCCGCGTCTGGCAGCTTCGGCACCAGCACGGTTGGTTTGTTGTCGATACGCGTCACCAGCAGCTGATCGATGCGGTAGTTATCAATATCCACCACTTCAAACTTATAGCCAGAGAACTTCACCGAGTCGGTACGTTTCGGGATTTTACGCAGCATAAACATCATAAAGCCGCCGATCGTCTCATAGTTGCCGGACTGCGGGAATTCGTCGATATCCAGCACGCGCATCACGTCTTCAATCGGCGTGCCGCCATCAATCAGCCATGAGTTCTCATCACGCTGAACAATTTGCTCTTCCATGCCCTGGCCAACCAGGTCGCCCATCAGCGTGGTCATCACGTCATTCAGTGTGATAATACCCACCACCAGCGCGTATTCGTTCATGATAACTGCGAAGTCTTCACCGGCGGTTTTGAAACTTTCCAGCGCTTCAGAGAGTGTCAGGGTGTCTGGCACAATCAGCGTGTTACGGATCTGTACGCCGCTGTTCAGCGCCAGGCTCTGATTTGCCAGCACGCGGTTCAGCAGGTCTTTGGAGTCCACATAACCGATGATGTGGTCGATATCTTCGTTACAGACCAGGAACTTAGAGTGCGGATGTTCCGCAACTTTGTTCTTCAGGCTCTGTTCGTCTTCGCGCAAATCGAACCAGATAACACTTTCACGGCCCGTCATTGACGACGGCACGGTACGGGATTCCAGTTCAAAAACGTTCTCGATTAACTCATGCTCTTGTTTACGCAGAACACCGGCCAGCGCGCCGGCTTCCACCACCGCATAAATATCGTCGGAGGTGATGTCATCTTTACGCACCATTGGCAGCTTAAAGACGCGGAAAATCATGTTCGCCAGGCCATTGAAGAACCACACCAGCGGGCGGAACACGAACAGGCAGAAGCGCATCGGGTTGATGATACGCAAAGCCACAGCTTCTGGCGCAATCATACCGATGCGTTTCGGGGTCAGGTCGGCGATCAGAATGAACAGACCTGTCACCAGCGAGAAAGAGAGAATAAAGCTCAGTTGCTCGGCAAGCTCTGCGGACATGTACTGAATAAAGAGGCTGTGGAACGCCGGAGAAAACGCCGCATCGCCCACGATACCGCCCAGAATGGCGACCGCGTTCAGGCCAATTTGCACCACGGTGAAAAACATTCCCGGGTTTTCCTGCATTTTCAGGATGCGTGCTGCGTTGATGTTGCCTTCGTCGGCAAGCAGCTTAAGTTTTATTTTTCGGGACGCAGCCAGCGAGATCTCAGAGATTGAGAAAAACGCACTGACGGCAATAAGACAAAGTATCACTAAAATACTGTTTAACATAGTTTATCCGGCTTCTCGCCAGATCCTCGGAAGGGAAGTTAGTCACGTTTGTGTGAAAACACTATTGAACACCAGCTCGTAGCGTTGAGCCGATTATTTCAGCGGGTAGTATAGCGTAAAGGAGTGTAAACCTGCCAGAGGTCACATTTTGAGTAGTTTTATGCAGGAAATGCCCGGGTAAACAGACCGCTTACCCGGTGTGAAAGGCTTACTCTTTGCTGAGCGTTTGCACCAGTGCCATCTCCTCCTGGTGATAAGCCCGCCCATCAGCCATTAGCACATCGTGAAACCACAGCCCGGCACTTTTCGTGTGATGCGGAATGTCCGGCCACGGCAGCCAGGTCTGGGTTTTTCCCTGCACCAGTCCCCAGTGGTAGCAAGAAACATTCTGTTCTTTAAAAAGAGGGAGCGTATCGGCCATGTTGCTCCCGATATGGCGCGCCAGCCACTCGGTACAAAGCAGCGGGCGCTGGAAGGCCGCCAGCCGGGATAAAATTTGCCGCTGTTCCTGGGCATCCACATAGGCGTGAAAACTTGTTACATCCGACAAATGCAATGCGGCGACATCAACCGGGTGTGTGAAAGCTCCCCGGCAGTCACTGCGGTCGGGAACATGCCATGCGGCCACTGTCAGCGGCTGCTCGGGTGAGACTTCCCGTGCCCATGTAAATACGTTCACCATCAACGACAACGCATAAAACTCAAGCCGGGTGTCGTACGCCATCCCTTTTGGGGCTCCGATAAACACGCCGCTGTTACCCGGTTCGTTGTACAAATCCCATATCTGGATCCGCGGGTCGTGACGAAAATGGCCAACGATATCTTTCACATAAGCTGCAATTTGCGGCCAGCATTCAGGGCTGAGCACTTTCGCCCGACCCGGGCTTCCAGCGCCCTGGCTGTTATGCACGCCCGGTACGGGGGGCTTCTGCTGGCCGATAAACGGCTCGTCGCCCGAAAATGCGCAGTCATCAAGCAGGGTGAGCATCACCGCCAGCCCATTGCTGCTGGCAATCGACAGGAAATGGTCGATACGGCTTATCAGGCCGTCTCGATCGTGTTCCCAGACCGTAAACGGCAGGTTGGTACGCAGGGCGTTGTAGCCATATTCTTGCGCCCATTTCAGCTCTTGCTGAAGGGTGGTGCTATCGAATGTCTCTTCCTGCCACATCTCCAGCCAGTTGACTGCCGTTCGGGGCAGGTAGTTAAATCCGCAGCCCCATTTCTGCTGCATCCACCAGCTTTGCGCGCGCTCGGGTGTCCATTGTTGATACATATGCGCTCCTTATTCAGCACCCGACAGGCTGACGTTAGCCCCGGAGTGCGGCGTTGCATTGCCGCCCCAGACCTGGTCGTACTCGTAGCCTGTCAGCTGCTTGATGACGATGCGGGTGCTTTCGTCACAGTCGCGATAGTCCCCACCCAGCTTGCGGCGGGCTATCTCTTTCAGCAGCAGTTTGTGTGTCTCGCGGGTGAGTTTGAATTTGTAAGTGGTAAAGAAACTCACCGCCAGCAGCGCCGCCGTGGCGAACACCATCAGGCCGATAATGGCATGAAGGGCGTTTTCAGGCTGCGCGCCACTGCCTTTCACAAAGCCAGATCCTTGCAGAACGAGGCCGATAATCATGATGGCAATCGCCACTGTGCTTTTACGGGTTAACACCATGACACCGGCAAAGATGCCTTCGCGGCGCTGCCGGGTGACGATTTCATCAATATCAGGAATAAAGCTGTAGATATTCCAGGGAATGTAATACAGGCCAGAGCGCGCCGCCCCAAGCAAAATGAAGACCGCAGAGAACAGCACCGCGGGAACCTGCGTCCGGGTGATATAGATGCTGAACAGGAAGGCGAGTACGCAGAAAATACAGCCGTAAGAGAGACGCAGCGCGGCAGACGGTGTGACATTTAAGCGATTTAACAACAGCATAAATCCGTAAGTGCCTGGCACCGAAGCAAAAGCGGCAAGACTCAGCCAGCCGGAAACGGCCGCAGCATCCTGGCTCAGACAATAGACAACGTAGTAGGTAAAGACCGAGCCGAAAACATCCATCGCCGTAAACGAGAAGATATAAATAATAATGTGTAAGCGGAAAGCCCGGATCCGAAATGAAGAGAACAGATCCAGCACCAGATATTTCAGATGATTGAGTATTCCGCCGCTGCGTTGATTCTCCAGTTTGAAATCCGATTCCTGATGAACATCTTTGGCTTCCCAGGTGCAACGCCAGGTAATAAAAACGGCGATGCAAAAGACACAAGAAAAAAGTAATCCGGTCAGGGTGTAGGTAAACGGATTATCTTTTCCGGTGAATTGCATAATGACACCAGGAACAGAGACCGCAAGAAATCCGCCCAGCTGGGAGCAAATCATGCGCACGCCCGACAGGCGGCTGCGCTCCTCATAACGGTTGGTCATCTCTGCCGCCAGTGTTTCCCACGGCACCAGTACCATCGCTGACAACAGCTCAATAGAGAGGTAAGTACCCAGGTAATACCAGTAGCCCATATCGGTCAGCCACAACAGGGCATACAGGAACATTAGCGGTGAGCTGATTAATAAGAAGAAGCGGCGGCGACCAAATTTACGCCCAAGCCAGGTATTGCCAAAGTTGTCGGTGATATACCCCATTATTGGGCTTAATAACGCATCAATAATACGCGCCACCGCAAAGATAGAACCGGCTTCCAGCACGGTTAGCCCGCAGTAGGTGGTGTAAAAAAATAAAAGCCAGGTGCCGATAATCGCAAATGCGCCACCGCCAAACAGGTCGGTTATGCCGTAGCCAAGCGCCACGCCATAGCCAACTCTACGTTCAGTTGGTTTGACCATAATATTTTCTTCCAGGTGTAGGGTAGCTATTAACCCGTTTTCGGGTCGTTTTTTATTTACTGCTGGAATACAAATTACGTTCTAATTACTTATATCAATCCATTGCCGTATCTGAGATGAACGATAAATAGCCTCCACAAGGTTGAGTGATTTTCCGGCGGTGCGGATATCAATGTAATCCGCATTTTCCGGGTGATGAATGGCATGATAAAAGCGGCGGATAGCCTGCTGGTGGCCCACTCCCCAGTAACTTTTGCTGGAGCCATCCGGCGAGGCATCGTTCGCCAGCGCTATCCGTTCCCCCTGGCTTAAGCGCCAGAGCGTATTGTCGTTAAGCTGTAGCGTGCCATGTTCGCAGTGGATCTCCAGCAGCAACGGGGAATCAGTGGTATGGCAATTGCTGGCATAAAACAAGCCGCGAGCGCCATTGGCAAAATGCAGCGTCGCCATGGCGCTGTCTTCACCTTCCGTGACGTCGGCCAGTTCGCCTCTGTCTACTACCCCTTTCAGCCGCGTGACTCCGCCTCCGAACCACTGCATCAAATCGAGCGTATGGATCGCCTGATTGATCAGCAGGCTACCCCCTTCCGTTGCCAGCCGGCCGCGCCACGGGCTTTCGGTGTAGTAACGTCCTGAACGCGACCAGGTGAGCACCGCTTTAATGCTGAGCATCCTGCCGAGCGAGCCTTCTGTCAGCGTCTCCATAATGGACTGGCTGGTGGGGTTTAGCCGGTTCTGGTAGCAGACGCCGAGCAACCCCGGCGCATGGTTAACTGCCTGCGTTATCTCGCGGATTTCTCTGCCGTTCATGGCGACCGGTTTTTCGCAGAACACATGTTTTCCGGCGGCAAGCGCCGCCAGAATCATCTCCTTATGTTCGAAGTGGGGCGTGCAGATGTGCACCACGTCGATGTGTTCATCCAGCAGCATTTCCCGGTGATCCTGATAAAAGCGGCACTGATAATCCTTTGCCAGTTTCAGTCCTTTTACACTGTCAGTGTCGACTAACGCCCGCAGCGTCACGTCGGGGATTTGGCGCAGCGCGTTCACATGGCAACCGTGGATAGCGCCGCCGCCGATAATGGCCGAGTTCAGGACTTTCATCTGCGTCTCCCGTTATCCCGCCGCGTTAGCCAGCATTTGCGCCTTCACGCACAGCTCGGCCGCTTTAAAGGCGTGGGCCTGGCTCATGGCGTTTTCAGTGCGATGCAGGCAGTCGAGGATCAGTTCACCAAAGAACGGGAAGCCGACCAGGCCTGCCACCGGGTAGCGGAACTCGCCCTCTTTATTGACGAGGTACACCACATCCTGCTCGCCGTGGGTTAAATCGACATACTTGCGGATCTCAATGTATCCCTCAGTACCCAGTAGCGTGAGGCGGCCATCACCCCAGGTGGAAAGCCCATCTGGCGTGAACCAGTCGCAGCGGAAGTAGCCACTGGCCCCGTTTTCCCCTTTGAGCATCGCGTCGCCGAAATCTTCAAACGCGGGATATTGCGGATGGCTGGTGTTACGTGCCTGGCTGGCGATCACGGTCGCATTGTGGTTTCCGGTGTAAAACAGGAATTGTTCAATCTGGTGGCTGCTGATGTCACACAGAATTCCGCCGAAGTAACGACGATCGTAAAACCAGTCTGGCCTGCCTTGTCCTTCCCGGTGCGGGCCGGTGCCGAGCGTGTGGATAACGCGGCCAATCGCACCCTGTTGCACCAGTTGCCCGGCAAATACCGCGCTTTCAACGTGCAGGCGCTCGCTGTAGTAAACCGCGTATTTCTTGCCAGTCTTCCCGACCATTTCTTTGGCATCAGCCAGTTGTTCAAGCGTGGTGAGCGGTGCTTTGTCGGTGAAGTAGTCCTTACCCGCAGCCATCGTTTTCAGCCCCAGCGCGCAGCGCTCAGAGGGGATGGCGGCACCAGCAACAAGATGCACTGCGCTATCGGCAAGGATCACCTCCAGCGAATCCGCGACCCGGGCCTGCGGGTACTGCTGCACAAATTTATCCACTTTCGCCGGGTCCGGGTCGTAAACCCATTTCAGCGTTGCGCCCGCTTCAATGAGCCCGTTGCACATCCCATAAATATGACCATGGTCGAGCGCGGCAGCGGCAAAGACGAATTCGCCTTGCCGGACAACAGGTTGAGGTTTGCCAACCGGTGCGTAATTCATTCCGTCATTCTTATTCATGTTCAGACTCCTCGATCCAGATCTTTGCCCAGAGGGATCGCGCCCACTTCGGTGAAGTTGGCAACGCTTGCGGATTTTTCATAAAAACGGGGGGCGAGGGTGTTTGTCCCGCCAGTACGGTAAAACGGGTCATCCTGGTGAATGGGCAGCGACACCACTGCCCGGGTGATCGCGGATTTATAAATTGCGGTAATCAGCTCCAGCGAGCGCTTACCCTGCTGGCCATCGACGAGCGGGGTAGCACCTTTTTCGATGCTCTGGAGCAGGTCGTGGATCTGCCCGGTGTGCAGCGTCCACCTGAGCGGCGGAGTGTCCTGAAAAACGGCGTTGAGCTGTGCTTCGCGCTGCGTGTCAGGGGTATCCTGGGGGAAGCCGTTATCAGCACTCACGCTGGCTATGGCCTGCCAGGGTGCAGAGATGCGGGCTTTTTCCCCCTGGATGATGATTTTCTGATCCTCACCGTGATGCACTACCGAAGCGGTAAGCTGGGTAAGCGCGCCGTTGGGGTATTTGAAGATAGCGGCACTCAGGTCTTCCACTTCGGCGTTGTCATGTGCCACGTTGGTCATCATCGCCACCACGTCCGACGGGAAGCCGAGCATCCATTGAATAGCGTCGATGTGATGTACTGCGTGGTTGAGCGTACAGCCCCCGCCCTCTTTTTCCCATGTACCGCGCCACCACAGGTCGTAGTAGCAGTGTCCACGCCACCAGAAGGAGTCCACCTGCGCGTGGCAAATCTTACCCGCGAGGCCAGAATCAATCGCCGCCTTTAAGCGCCAGAAGGCATCGGTAAAACGGTTTTGCGCAATCACAGAGAGGGTTTTCCCGCTCGCCTGCTGGGCGGCGATCATTGCATCGCACTCTTCAAGCGACGCGGCCATCGGCTTTTCGCACAGCACGTGGCAACCGGCATTGAGCGCATCAATACTGATTTGCGCATGAACGTAAGGTGGCGTACAGACATCGACGATATCGAGATGGGGCTCGCACGCCAGCATCTGCTCGTGGCTTTCGTACACGCGGGCATCCGTCAGGCCGTAGCGTGTTTTTTTCTCTTGTGCTTTTTCCGGGTAGATATCCACCAGCGCGACAATCCGGCAGCGCTGACCAAACTGCAAATAGCCCTGAATATGGTTATGCGAGATATTCCCTGTTCCCACGATGGCGACATTTAACATCGTTTTTTCTCCGGTGTTACCAGCTTCCTGATGCGTCCAGCGTTCGGCTGACGTTCTCTTTTTCTACTGAGGTGGTGATGCGCTGCTGAAGCAGGCGCAGATACTGTTTTTCGTTCAGCGGCAGATCGACCCAGTCATCAGTCCAGGTGGAGAGGTGCATGGCGTTGGAGAGCGTCAGCCCGCGAATACCTTCAAGACCCGGGGCAATCAGCGGCTCGCCGCGCAGGACGGCCGCACAGAAGTTGGCGGTGATGACATGATGCTCGCTGCACTCAGGCGCAACCGGGAGTGTGACTTCCCAGCATTCAGGCTCACCAAAGCCGTTCTGCCAGCGGGCATTAAATGCGGTTTCTGATTCGCGCAGTCGCCAGTAGCGCAGTGTGCCGTCCTCAACCACCACTTTGCCGCGATCGCCGGTAATTTCCAGGCGGTTGGTACCAGGCGTTTCCGCCACGGTGGTGATGAAGACGCCGGTCGCGCCATTGGCGTATTCCGCATAGGCGGTCACCTCATCTTCAACCTCGATGTCACGATGTTTGCCAAACTGGCAAAACGCGCGCAGGCGCACCGGCATTCCCGCCAGCCACTGCCAGAGGTCGAGCTGATGCGGGTCCTGATTGAGCAGGACGCCACCGCCTTCGCCTTTCCAGGTGGCGCGCCAGCCGCCAGAGTTGTAATAGCTCTGAGAGCGATACCAGTTGGTGATAATCCAGTTGGAGCGGCGGATCTCGCCCAGCTCGCCGCTGTCGATGAGATCTTTCACTTTCTGATAGAGCGGGTTGGGGCGTTGGTTATACATGATGCCGAACACCACATCACACTCACGTGCGCAGTCGTTCATCTCCTGCACTTGTGCGGTATACACACCCGCCGGTTTCTCACACAAGGTGTGGATGCCGTTACGCATGGCCAGAATGGACAGGCGAGGGTGATCGTAGTGCGGTGTCGCCACAATCACGGCGTCGATAAGGCCACTCTGGAGCATTTCTTGTGCGTCACTGAACAGTGGGACGCCATCACCCACCAGCTGGCGGATGGCAGGATGTTTTTCCGCCGCATTGTCGCAAACAGCCGCCAGACAAGCGTCTTTAACGGTCCCGGCCAGTAAATAGCGCGCGTGAACCGTACCGATATTACCTATACCAATAATGCCAAAACGTACCTTCTCCATGTCGCACCTTAATTTCAGTCGAAAAGAGTGATGACCGGAAAATAGGAAAGGCGAACCGCGGCGACAACGTTATTTTGTGAGAATACTCGCAAGGTGTTTAAGTAAACCCCAACGTTTTTGAAATTTGGTTTTAAAATCAACAAGCTGTTTCTGCAAATATTTGCAAAAACTGATTGAGAGCGAGGTCACACTATGCCGGGCAGGTTAAAAATGGAGGAGATCGCATCCCTGACAGGCTATTCCGTCAGCACGGTGTCCAGGGTCTTAAGCGGCAAATCCTATACCAGCGACAAGGCCCGGGATGCCATTGTACGGACCGCGCGGGAATTGGGTGTGCTTGAGTCCATGGCGAGTGGTCGGCTGCTGATTAATGGCATTGCGGTATTTGCGCCTGAAAGAACCTTTCAGGGACGTGGTGACATTTTTTATCTGGAAGTGACCAAAGGTATCGCAGAAGCCAGCGCCCCGCATAATGTGTGGATCACTTACAGTGGATTAGAAGAACAACATGCCGATGTAAAATTATTCCTCGAAAAAGCCAGCCATAAGAACATCAATGCGATCATTATTATCGGCACGGATGATGCCACCATATTTAAGCTTGCCAGCACCCTCAATAAGCCCTGTGTATTAATCAATTCAGTCGACAGGGATAACGTTCTCGATTCTGTTTCGCCCGATCATCGCGCCATTGGATTTACTACGATGCGTTACCTCTTTGAGCAGGGGCATCGCCGGGTGCTGACGCTCACCTGCCTGCGGCGGGAGACGCTCTATGCGCGCCTGGATGGCATTAAAGAGGCGTACCGGCATTTTCATGTCGCTTTTGAGCCTCAGCGGGATTTGCTGGTGACGGAGTGGTTTACCGCTGATGAAGCCGAGCGTGCCCTTGATGAGTGGCTGTTAAGCCACGACAGGCCGCAGTGGCCCGAGGTTATTTTCCCTAACAGCACCAGCATGACGGAAGGGGTGTTCAGGGCGCTGCGACGACACGGGCTGCGTGTTCCTGAGGATATCTCCATCATCACCACCGATTTTGCCTGGAATTTAGCAAATCGACTGGAAAAACCGGTCACAGGGATCACCGTGCCCTGTCGCGATCTTGGCATTGAGGCAGTACATTTGTTGCAAACGCGGCTGAACAGACCGCAGGCACCGGTGTATAACCTGCTGTTGCAGGGGAAGGTGGTGGATTACGGCTCGGTAAGTAATGCAACGCGCCACGCGGCTCGCGTGGCGCTATACAAGTGATCAGGCCAGCTGTGGCGGCAGGCACACGCCGATGCCACCAATGCCGCAGTAGCCATACGGATTTTTATGCAGGTACTGCTGGTGATCGTCTTCGGCATAGTAGAACGGTTTTGCGGAAGCGATTTCCGTCGTGACCTGGCGGTCATCCCCGGCATCACGCATGGCGCTCTGGAAGCGTTCCAGGCTGGCGTGCGCGGCGGTATCCTGCTCAGGGGTCAGCGGGTAGATGGCTGAACGGTACTGAGTGCCGTGGTCATTGCCCTGACGCATCCCCTGGGCCGGATCATGGTTTTCCCAGAACACCTGGAGCAGTTGCTCGTAGCTAATAACGGCCGGGTCATAGACCACACGAACCGCTTCGGCGTGTCCGGTTTCGCCTGAGCACACTTCGCGGTAGGTTGGGTTCGGTGTGTAACCGCCGGTATAACCGGCTGCGGTACTGTAAACACCAGGCAGTTGCCAGAACAAGCGTTCCACACCCCAGAAGCAGCCCATGGCGAACAGGGCGATTTCCATGCCTTCCGGGACGTGAGTCATTGAATGATCGTTTACGGCGTGTAAAGTCGCTACAGGCATTGGGGTGTTCCGTCCCGGTAATGCATCTGATTGAGAAACAAGATGCTTTTTGTCGAATAAACTCACGGTTGGGCCTCCCGGGCAGCGATGTTTCGGTTAAGGTTGTCATGAAGCGTTTAATTGAACACAATAAATACGCTGAATGAGTCTAGATTTAATCATAAGAAATATTTGGGTGTTTAACCCTTTTTCAACCCGAGAATTGGGTTTTGGGCTGTAAAGCCGTATGGAGCCGCGGAGCGGCACTTCATTTGCTTCCAGGGTGGAAACAAGGATATTCAGGAGAGAACGTGCCAAAGATCCGCCAGTTATGTTTGGTCAGTGTATTGCTGACAAGCGGAGTCGCCAGCGCGGCGAATGTCCGTTTGCAGGTTGAGGGGTTGTCCGGGGCGCTGGAAAAGAACGTGCGTGCACAGTTGTCTACGATTCAGGGAGACGAAGTGACGCCGGACCGGCGTTTTCGCGCACGTGTTGATGACGCGATCCGCGAAGGATTAAAAGCGCTCGGCTATTACGAGCCGACCATCGATTTCGATTTACGTCCGCCACCAGCCAAAGGCCGGCAGGTATTGATCGCCCGCGTATCGCCGGGCGAGCCGGTACTGATTGGTGGCACTGATGTGGTACTGCGCGGCGGTGCGCGTACCGACAGGGATTATCTGGATCTGCTCAGCACGCGTCCGAAAATCGGTACGGTGCTGGATCATAGCGATTACGACCATTTCAAAAAAGAACTCACCTCGGTTTCGCTGCGTAAGGGCTATTTCGACAGCCAGTTCAATAAAAGCCAGTTGGGGATCTCGCTGGAAAGACGCCAGGCTTTCTGGGATATCGACTTTGACAGCGGCGAACGCTACCGCTTCGGCGATGTGACCTTTGAAGGCTCGCAAATCCGCGAAGAGTATCTGCAAAACCTGATCCCGTTTAAGAAGGGTGATTACTATCAGTCGAAGGATTTGGCGGAGTTAAACCGTCGTTTGTCGGCGACTGGATGGTTTAACTCGGTTGTTGTCGCCCCTGAGTTTGATAAATCCCGCAAGACCAAGGTGTTGCCGCTGCATGGCGTTGTGTCGCCGCGCACCGAGAACACCATTGAGACGGGGTTAGGCTATTCGACGGACGTGGGCCCGCGCGTGAAAGCCACGTGGAAAAAACCGTGGATGAACTCCTACGGCCACAGCCTGACGACCAGCGCCAGTATCTCTTCGCCAGAGCAACAGCTGGATTTCAGCTATAAAATGCCGCTGCTGAAAAACCCGCTTGAACAGTACTACCTGGTGCAGGGCGGTTTTAAGCGAACCGACCTGAACGATACCGAATCAGATTCCACCACGCTTGCGCTGTCGCGCTTCTGGGATCTTTCGAGCGGCTGGCAGCGCGCCATTAACCTGCGCTGGAGCCTCGACCACTTTACCCAGGCGAATGTGACGAACACCACCATGCTGCTTTATCCCGGCGTGATGATAAGCCGTACCCGTTCCCGTGGTGGCCTGATGCCTGACTGGGGCGATTCCCAGCGTTACTCCATCGATTACTCCAATACGCTGTGGGGCTCTGACGTCGACTTCACCGTGGTGCAGGCGCAAAACGTCTGGATCCGCACCCTGTACGACAAACACCGCTTCGTGATGCGCGGCAATCTTGGCTGGATTGAAACCGGCGACTTCGACAAAGTCCCGCCCGACCTGCGTTTCTTCGCCGGTGGCGATCGCAGTATTCGTGGGTATAAGTACAAATCCATCGCGCCAAAAGATGACAGCGGCAAGCTGATTGGTGCGTCCAAGCTGGCGACGGGCTCGCTGGAATACCAGTACAACGTCAGCGGAAAATGGTGGGGTGCCATGTTTGTGGATAGCGGTGAAGCCGTGAGTGATATTCGCCGCAGCGATTTCAAAACCGGCGCGGGCGTGGGCGTGCGCTGGCAGTCTCCCGTTGGGCCTATCAAGCTCGATTTTGCCGTGCCTGTGGGTGACAAAGACGAACACGGTTTACAGTTTTACATCGGTCTGGGGCCTGAATTATGAGTTTATGGAAGAAGATAAGCCTCGGGGTGCTGATTTTTATCGTGCTGTTGCTCGGTACGGTTGCGTTCCTGGTGGGGACCACCACCGGCCTGCATCTGCTGTTTAACGCCGCTAACCGCTGGGTCCCGGGGCTGGAGATTGGCCAGGTGACGGGCGGCTGGCGCGATCTGCGTCTGAAGAATATTCGCTATCAACAGCCCGGCGTCGCGGTTAACGCGGGCGAGTTCCATCTGGCGGTCAAGCTCGGTTGTTTACGCGACAGCAAACTGTGCGTGAACGATCTGTCGCTAAAAGATGTGAACGTGGCGATAGATTCGAAAAAAATGCCGAAGTCTGCGCCGGTAGAAGAACAGGATACCGGCCCGCTTAATCTCTCCACGCCGTATCCCATTGCGCTCTACCGGGTGGCGCTGAATAACGTCAATATCAAAATCGACGACACCACCGTGTCGGTGATGGACTTCACTTCTGGCCTGCGCTGGCAGGAAAAAAATCTCACCCTGACGCCAACCTCACTGCAAGGGCTGCTGATTGCCCTGCCGAAAGTGGCAAAAGTGGCGCAGGAAGAGATAGTTGAACCGAAGATCCAGAACCCGCAGCCGGAAGAGAAACCGCTTGGTGAAACGCTGACCGCGCTCTTCGCAAAACCGGTGCTGCCGGAAATGACCGACGTGCACTTGCCGTTGAACCTCAATATTGAAGAGTTCAAAGGCGCACAGCTGCGTCTGACGGGTGACACCGACCTGACGGTCTACAACATGTTGCTTAAAGTCAGCAGTATCGACGGCACTATGAAGCTCGATACGATGGATATCGACACGAATCAGGGATCGGTAAATGCAAGCGGGAATGCGCTGCTGCGCGACAACTGGCCGGTGGATATCACGCTTAATAGCGCGCTGAACATTGATCCGCTCAAAGGCGAGAAGGTGAAGCTGAAAATAGGTGGGGCGCTACGCGAGAAACTGGAGTTTGGCGTTAACCTGTCTGGCCCGGTGGATATGGTTCTGCGCGGGCAAACACAGCTGGCAGAAGCGGGTTTACCGCTGAATCTGGAGATTGTCAGCCAGCAGCTTTACTGGCCGTTTACCGGCGAAAAACAGTTCCAGGCCGATGATCTGAAGCTCAAGCTCAGCGGCAAAATGACTGATTACACGCTGTCGTTCCGCACCGATGTGAAGGGGCAGGGTGTACCGCCAGCCGCCATTACGCTTGATGCGAAAGGTAACGAACGGCAGGTTAATCTCGACAAGCTGACCGTCGCGGCGCTGGAAGGGAAAACGGAGCTGACGGCGCTGCTCGACTGGCAGCAGGCGATCAGCTGGCGCGGTGAACTCAAGCTGACGGGCATCAATACGGCCAAAGAAGTGCCGGACTGGCCGTCAAAACTGGATGGCTTAATCAAAACGCGTGGCAGCCTTTATGGCGGCAGCTGGCAGATGGACGTGCCGGAAATCAAACTCACCGGCAATGTGAAGCAAAACAAGGTTAACGTTGACGGTTCGGTGAAGGGCAACAGCTATCTGCAATGGGTGATCCCGGGGTTGCATGTGGCGCTGGGGCGTAATACGGCGGACATCAAAGGTGAACTTGGCGTTAAAGATCTCAATCTGGATGCCACCATCGATGCGCCGAATCTGGATAACGCCCTGCCGGGTCTTGGCGGTACGGCGAAAGGTCTCGTTAAGGTTCGCGGTACGGTGGATGCACCGCAGCTGCTGGCCGATATCACCGCGAACGCCCTGCGCTGGCAGGAGCTGACCATTGCCCGGGTACGTGTGGAAGGGGATGTAAAATCCACCGACCAGATTGGCGGGAACCTGAGCCTGCGCGTCGAGCGTATTACCCAGCCGGATGTGAACATCAATCTGGTGACGCTGGCCGCGAAAGGCAACGAGAAACAGCATGACCTCCAGCTGAACGTGCAGGGTGAGCCGGTTTCCGGGCAACTGCACCTGACGGGCAGTTTCGACCGCAAGGAAGAACGCTGGAAGGGAACGCTTGATAACACCCGTTTCAACACGCCGGTTGGCCCTCTGGCGCTGTCACGCTCCATCGCGCTGGATTACCGCAATGCCGAACAAAAAATCAGTATTGGGCCGCACTGCTGGATCAACCCGAATGCTGAACTCTGTGTGCCACAGACCATTGATGCAGGCGCGGAAGGGCGCGCGCAAATAAACCTTAACCGGTTTGATCTGGCGATGCTGAAACCCTTTATGCCCGACACCACCCAGGCGAGCGGTGTCTTTAGCGGCAAAGCGGATGTGGCGTGGGACACCACCAAAGAGGGGCTGCCGCAGGGAAGTGTGACCCTCTCCGGGCGCAACGTGAAGGTAACGCAGGAAGTGAACGATGCGCCGCTGCCGGTAGCATTCGACACCCTCAACCTGAGCGCCGATCTGCATAACAACCGTGCTGAGCTGGGGTGGCTTATCCGCCTGACCAACAACGGCCAGTTCGACGGGCAAGTGCAGATAACCGATCCGCAAGGGCGGCGTAATCTGGGCGGTAACGTCAATATCCGCAACTTCAACCTGGCAATGGCGAACGCTATTTTCTCGCGCGGTGAAAAAGCCGCTGGGATGCTGAATGCCAATCTGCGGCTGGCGGGGACGGCGCAAAGCCCGCAGCTGTTCGGGCAGATGCAGCTGAACGGTGTGGATATCGACGGTAACTTTATGCCGTTTGATATGCAGCCAAGCCAGATTGCGATGAACTTTAACGGCATGAGCTCCACGCTTGCCGGGGTGGTTCGCACTCAACAAGGGCAAATCAACCTGAGCGGTGATGCAGACTGGAGCCAGCTTGATAACTGGCGTGCGCGCATTGCGGCAAAAGGCAGCAAAGTGCGCATTACCGTACCGCCGATGGTACGTCTGGATGTGTCGCCGGATGTAGTGTTTGAAGCCACGCCGAGCCTCTTTACTCTGGATGGCCGCGTGGACGTGCCGTGGGCGCGTATCGTGGTTCACGACGTGCCGGAAAGCGCGGTCGGGGTATCCAGTGATGAAGTGATGCTCGATAAAAATCTGAAACCGGTGGAACAGAAGAGCGCTGGCATCCCGATCAACAGTAATCTTATTGTTCACGTCGGGAACAACGTGCGCCTCGAAGCGTTTGGTCTGAAAGCGAGGCTGACGGGCGACCTGAAAGTGGCCCAGGATAAGCAAGGGCTTGGGCTGAACGGGCAAATCAACATTCCTGACGGGCGTTTCCATGCTTATGGCCAGGATCTGATTGTGCGTAAAGGTGAGCTGTTGTTCTCGGGGCCACCTGATCAGCCGCTTCTGAATATCGAAGCCATTCGTAACCCGGAAGCCACCGAAAATGACGTGATTGCTGGCGTGCGCGTAACGGGTACGGCCGATGAGCCAAAAGCGGAAATCTTCTCGGACCCGGCAATGTCGCAGCAAGAAGCGCTCTCTTATCTGCTGCGCGGGCAGGGTCTGGAAAGCGGCCAAAGCGATAGTGCAGCAATGACGTCAATGTTAGTGGGCCTGGGGGTTGCACAAAGTGGGCAGGTTGTGGGTAAAATCGGCGAGACGTTCGGCGTAAGCAATCTGGCACTGGACACCCAGGGCGTTGGTGACTCTTCGCAGGTGGTGGTTAGCGGCTATGTACTGCCGGGTCTACAGGTAAAATATGGTGTCGGGATCTTTGACTCACTCGCTACACTCACGTTACGCTATCGTCTGATGCCAAAGCTATATCTGGAAGCAGTGTCCGGCGTAGATCAGGCACTGGATTTGCTCTATCAGTTTGAGTTCTAGCAATGCGAATATTTGTCTACGGTAGTTTACGAACTAAGCAGGGCAACAGTCACTGGATGACGAACGCCCAGTTGATGGGTAATTACAATATTGAGAACTACCAGCTGTACAGCCTGGGCCACTATCCAGGCGCGGTTCCTGGTGAAGGAACGGTACAGGGTGAGGTTTATCGTATTGATAATGCCACGCTTGCCGAACTGGATGCCTTGCGCACCAGGGGCGGTGAGTACGCTCGCCAGTTGATCCAGACGCCATACGGGAGTGCATGGATGTATGTGTACCAGCGTTCGGTCGAAGGGTTAACGCGGATTGAAAGCGGTAACTGGTTAGACAGAGACCAGTACTGATAAACAACAACGCCACCGTAAGGTGGCGTTGTTTTTTGTGCGGTTGCTCGCAGTCTGGTATGCAATTTCTCCCTTCATGACTTTTTCCTTCGAGCCTTTTTCCTGATTTGTTCATCGTGCCCATATCCCGCTCGCATTTGCATGTGTCGAGGTGTACAACAACATCACACTGCATGAGTTATACTATGTATAACTCTGGAGGTGTCGATGCGTATAACCATTAAGAAATGGGGAAACAGTGCCGGTATGGTCATTCCTGGTGTGGTAATGAAAGAGCTCGGCCTGAAACCGGGTCAGAGTATGGAGGCTCATGTGACGAATAATCAGTTAGTGCTCACACCTGTGAGTAAACAGTATTCTCTTGAAGCGTTGCTGGCTCAGTGCGATATGTCTGCACCTGAAATCAGCGAGCAGGAGGTCTGGGGTTCATCTAAACCGGCGGGCGATGAAGTATGGTAAAGCGGCCTTGTTTTGAACGAGGCGACATTGTTCTGGTTGGTTTCGATCCTGCCAGCGGGCATGAACAAAAGGGCGCTGGCAGACCAGCCCTGGTGCTTTCCGTTAGCGTCTTTAACCAACTGGGAATGACGCTTGTTGCACCTGTGACACAGGGTGGGAATTTTGCCCGTTACGCCGGTTTTAGCGTGCCACTGTTGTGCGAAGAAGGGGATATTCAGGGTGTTATTCTGGTGAACCAGGTCCGTATGATGGATTTAGGCGCACGCCAGGCAACGCGAATTGGCGTGGCGTCGGATGAAACCGTTGAGGATGCGCTGCTCCGGCTACAGGCGGTCGTGAGTTAACCTCCGAGAGACAGGCACAAAAAAGCCCCGACATTGCGGGGCTTAGCATCAGCGATAAGAATTACTTCTTAGCTGCACGCTCGAAGGACGCGATGATTTCAGCTTTTGCCGCTTCTGCGTTGTCCCAGCCGTCAACTTTAACCCACTTGCCTTTTTCGAGGTCTTTGTAGTGCTCGAAGAAGTGAGTGATCTGCGCTTTCAGCAGTTCTGGCAGGTCGTTCACATCTTTAATGTGATCGTACTCTTTGCTCAGTTTGGTGTGCGGTACTGCAACCAGTTTCGCATCTTCACCAGATTCGTCGGTCATTTTCAGCACGCCAACTGGACGGCAGCGGATGACTGAGCCTGGCTCCAGTGGGTATGGCGTTGGGACCAGCACGTCAACCGGGTCACCGTCCAGAGACAGGGTGTGGTTGATGTAACCGTAGTTGCATGGGTAGAACATTGCGGTAGACATGAAACGGTCAACGAACAGTGCGCCGCTCTCTTTGTCCACTTCGTATTTGATAGGATCTGCGTTAGCCGGGATTTCGATAACAACGTAGATGTCTTCTGGCAGTTCTTTACCCGCAGGGACGTTGAGTAAGCTCATGTCTGTATCCTTTAAAATGTATGGTAAACAAGTGGCGAGTATTATAGCCAACTGGCGCTGAATGTCTTCGCTTGTTTTCGCCATCTCCCGCTGTTGTTTGCCATTTTCAGACCTCTTCCATGACAGAAAAATCCATAAACTCAGCCGCATTTTTCATGACGAAATGAAAGCGATTACAAACTTGTGATTAACGTTTTATTCACTTTTCTGAAGTGTGATGTAACGCAATTCGTTACATATTTCATGGGCTATAGTCATTCCGCAGAACATCTTTTAACCAACAATAACTCACCCTACGAGGACGTTCATATGTGGAAGCGCTTACTCCTGGTCACAGCAGTTTCGGCAGCCATGTCGTCTATGGCGATGGCTGCACCCTTAACCGTAGGATTTTCGCAAGTCGGCTCTGAATCTGGCTGGCGTGCGGCAGAAACCAACGTTGCGAAAAGCGAAGCCCAAAAACGCGGTATCACGTTGAAAATCGCCGATGGTCAGCAAAAGCAAGAGAACCAGATCAAAGCCGTTCGTTCTTTTATTGCGCAGGGCGTTGACGCCATCTTCATTGCCCCTGTGGTTGCAACGGGTTGGGAGCCGGTTCTGAAAGAAGCGAAAGACGCGAATATTCCGGTCTTCCTGCTCGACCGTTCCATTGATGTAAAAGACAAATCTCTCTATATGACTACCGTTACCGCCAACAACATTCTTGAAGGTCAGCTGATCGGTGACTGGCTGGTTAAACAGGTAGATGGCAAGCCGTGTAACGTGGTTGAACTGCAGGGCACAGTGGGTGCGAGCGTGGCAATCGACCGTAAGAAAGGTTTTGCTGAAGCCATTGCCAAAGCGCCAAACATCAAGATTATCCGTTCTCAGTCCGGCGACTTTACCCGCAGCAAGGGGAAAGAAGTTATGGAAAGCTTTATCAAGGCTGAAAACAACGGCAAGAACATCTGCATGGTTTACGCCCATAACGATGACATGGTGATCGGTGCCATCCAGGCCATTAAAGAAGCGGGCCTGAAACCGGGCAAAGATATCCTCACCGGCTCTATCGACGGCGTACCTGATATCTACAAAGCGATGATGGACGGCGAGGCCAACGCCAGTGTTGAGCTGACGCCAAACATGGCTGGCCCGGCGTTTGACGCGCTGGAGAAATTCAAGAAAGACGGCACCATGCCTGAGAAGCTGACCATCACCAAATCCACTCTCTACCTGCCTGACACCGCGAAGGAAGAGTTAGAGAAGAAGAAAAATATGGGCTACTGATCCAGTGAAATTGCCGGGTGGCGCTGCGCTTGCCCGGCCTACGATACGCTCTTTTGTAGGCCGGGTAAGCGTAGCGTCATCCGGCTTGATGCAGGGGGAATCATGACCACTGAACAACACCAGGAAATCCTCCGCACAGAAGGATTAAGCAAATTCTTCCCTGGCGTAAAAGCGCTGGATAACGTCGACTTCAGCCTGCGTCGCGGCGAGATAATGGCGTTACTGGGGGAAAACGGCGCAGGAAAATCGACGCTGATCAAAGCCCTGACCGGTGTATATCATGCCGATCGCGGCACCATCTGGCTGGAAGGCAATGCCATTTCGCCAAAAAACACCGCCCATGCCCAACAACTGGGGATCGGGACGGTCTATCAGGAAGTGAACCTGCTGCCGAATATGTCGGTGGCCGACAACCTGTTTATTGGTCGTGAGCCAAAACGCTTTGGTCTGTTGCGCCGCAAGGAGATGGAAGCGCGGGCGACAAAGCTGATGGAGTCTTACGGCTTCTCCCTCGATGTGCGTGAACCGCTGAACCGCTTTTCCGTGGCGATGCAGCAAATTGTGGCTATCTGTCGGGCAATCGATCTCTCGGCGAAAGTGTTGATCCTCGATGAGCCCACCGCCAGTCTCGACACCCAGGAAGTTGAAATGCTCTTTACTCTGATGCGCCAGTTGCGCGATCAGGGGGTGAGCCTTATCTTCGTGACCCACTTCCTCGATCAGGTGTATGAGGTGAGCGATCGCATTACGGTGCTGCGCAACGGCAGTTTTGTTGGCTGCCGCGAAACCCGCGAGCTCCCGCAGATTGAGCTGGTCAAAATGATGCTCGGGCGCGAGCTGGACACGCACGCGCTACAGCGTGCCGGGCGCACGTTGCTGAGTGATAAGCCGGTCGCCGCTTTCAGTGATTTCGGCAAAAAAGGCACGATTTCGCCTTTCAATCTTGAGGTTCGCCCCGGTGAAATTGTCGGGCTGGCGGGGTTGTTAGGATCCGGGCGTACAGAAACCGCCGAAGTGATCTTCGGGATCAAACCGGCCGACAGCGGTACTGCGCTTATCAAAGGTAAACCACAGACGTTGCGATCGCCGCATCAGGCATCCTGCCTGGGCGTGGGGTTCTGCCCGGAAGACCGGAAAACGGACGGAATTATTGCCGCGGCATCGGTGCGGGAAAACATCATTCTGGCGTTGCAGGCGCAGCGTGGGTGGTTACGCCCGATCCCGCGTAAGGAACAGAATGCCATTGCCGAACGTTTTATCCGCCAGTTGGGTATCCGTACCCCGAGCGCGGAACAGCCCATTGAATTTCTTTCCGGGGGGAACCAGCAGAAGGTGCTGCTTTCGCGCTGGCTACTGACCAAACCCCAGTTCCTGATCCTCGATGAGCCGACACGCGGTATTGACGTGGGGGCGCACGCCGAAATTATCCGGCTTATCGAAACCCTCTGTGCAGACGGACTAGCGCTGTTGGTTATTTCATCTGAACTGGAGGAACTGGTGGGGTATGCCGATCGCGTCATCATCATGCGCGATCGCAAGCAGGTGGCAGAAATCCCGCTGGATAAACTGTCTGTTCCGGCGATCATGAATGCCATTGCGGCATAAGGAGTTAACCGTGATGCCTCGTTCTCTTTCGCAAACCGGGGAGTCGAAGCGCCGCTTCAACTGGCCAACTGGCACGCCGCAAATCATCGCGTTGTTGCTGGTGCTGGTGGTTGATAGCCTGGTCGCTCCGCACTTCTTCCAGATTATCGTTCAGGATGGCCGCCTGTTTGGCAGCCCGATTGATATTTTGAACCGCGCCGCACCGGTGGCGCTGCTGGCGATTGGTATGACGCTGGTCATTGCCACGGGTGGGATAGATCTTTCCGTCGGCGCGGTGATGGCGATTGCCGGTGCCACGGCCGCCTCCATGACTGTCGCCGGGCACAGCCTGCCCGTGGTGCTGCTTGCCGCCTTAGGCACAGGCGTCCTCGCCGGGCTGTGGAACGGCATTCTGGTGGCGATACTCAAAATCCAGCCATTTGTTGCCACCCTGATTTTAATGGTCGCCGGGCGTGGCGTGGCGCAGCTTATCACCTCCGGGCAGATAGTGACCTTCGATTCGCCGAGCCTGGCGTGGATCGGCAGCGGCAAGCTGCTGTTCTTCCCGACGCCGGTCATCATTGCGCTGGTGACATTAATCGTGTTCTGGCTTTTCACCCGTAAAACAGCGCTCGGTATGTTTATTGAAGCAGTGGGGATTAACATTCGCGCGGCGAGAAATGCCGGGGTGAACACCCGGCTGATGGTGATGCTGACCTATGTGCTGAGCGGCGTGTGTGCCGCCATTGCGGGGGTGATTGTCACAGCGGATATCCGTGGAGCAGATGCCAACAACGCCGGACTGTGGCTGGAGCTGGATGCCATTCTGGCCGTGGTGATTGGCGGCGGCTCGCTGATGGGCGGGCGCTTTAACCTGCTGCTGTCGGTGATTGGTGCGCTTATTATTCAGGGGATGAATACCGGCATTTTGCTGTCGGGCTTCCAGCCGGAGCTGAATCAGGTGGTTAAAGCGGTGGTGGTGCTCTGTGTGCTCGTCGTTCAGTCACCGCGCTTTATCAGTCTCATTAAGGGGATCCGCGGTCATGATAAAACGTAATTTGCCATTAATGATCACGCTAGGGGTATTCGTGCTGGGCTACCTCTACTGCCTGACGCAGTTCCCTGGCTTCGCCTCTACGCGCGTGATTTGCAACATTCTGACGGATAACGCCTTTTTAGGCATTATCGCCGTGGGGATGACCTTTGTGATCCTTTCCGGCGGGATCGACCTCTCTGTGGGCTCAGTGATCGCCTTTACCGGGGTCTTCCTGGCGAAAGCAATCGGCTTCTGGGGCATTTCACCGCTGCTGGCCTTCCCGCTGGTGCTGGTGATGGGTTGTGCGTTTGGCGCCTTTATGGGGCTGCTTATCGACGCGCTGAAAATCCCGGCGTTTATCATTACCCTCGCGGGGATGTTTTTCCTGCGCGGCGTGAGTTATCTGGTTTCGGAAGAGTCAATTCCGATTCACCACCCGGTGTATGACACGCTCTCAAGCCTGGCGTGGAAAATCCCCGGCGGGGGGCGTCTGAGCGCGATGGGCTTGCTGATGCTCGGCGTGGTGGTGATAGGTATCTTCCTGGCCCACCGTACCCGGTTTGGGAATCAGGTGTACGCTATTGGCGGCAGCGCGACCTCGGCAAACCTGATGGGGATCTCGACCCGCAGCACCACAGTTCGCATTTATATGCTCTCTACCGGGCTTGCCACACTTGCGGGCATTGTGTTCTCGATTTATACCCAGGCGGGCTACGCGCTGGCGGGTGTCGGGGTGGAACTGGATGCGATCGCGTCGGTGGTGATTGGCGGCACACTGCTTAGCGGGGGCGTCGGAACGGTGCTCGGCACGCTGTTTGGTGTGGCCATTCAGGGGCTCATTCAGACGTATATTAACTTCGACGGCACACTCAGCTCCTGGTGGACGAAAATCGCCATCGGTATTCTGTTGTTCATCTTTATTGCGCTCCAGCGCGGTCTGACGGTGCTGTGGGAAAACCGCCAGAGCTCGCCTGTTACCCGAGTGAGTCCATCAGCAACAAAGTGATAACACACTGAATTTGCTTAAAGTCTATACACAAAATTATTCACGTTGCATCAAGGTGGCAAGCCTGAGAATCCCCAGGAGCTTACTCAAGTAAGTGACTGGGGTGAGCAGACGCAGCCAACGCAGAGACAACTTGAAGGATGATGTGTATAAACATTTTCCGGTAGAGGCCGATACTCTTCTTTTATGCCCAGAAATATCTCGCTACCGGAAATAACATCATGCTTAAAACGCTATCGATTCGTACCGGCTTGCTTTCGTTACTGGCCGTTATGACCCTTCTGCTGCTGATTGTCAGCGGTATTGGCATTTATGCCCTCACACAGAGTTCGACATCTCTCCAGCGCATCAACCACCTTCAGGGTGAGCAGATGGTGCAGCTTAATTCTGGCTATACGCTGATTTTACGTGCGCGCAACGAAGCCGGTCAGGCCGTCCGCATGATGGAGATCGGGATGCTGGACGATGCGGCGAAATCGGTGAAAACCATTAACCAGGAAGTCGCCCAGGCGCAAAAAACGCTGAAAGGCGTGATTGACGGTGGCGTGGCGGATAAACAGGGGCAGCAGCTTCTGGATAAGGTCGCAGCCAGCCTTGACGCCTATAACCAGCAGGGGATCACCCCGATGCTGAAAGCCCTGAACGAACAAAGCGCCGACAGCTATTATGATTTGCTGGAGAACAAGCTCATCCCGGTGGCGAAGCAGTTTGATAACGACATGCAGGCGTTCCAGGTATGGAGCGAATCGCGCGGCAGGGCGGAAGTCGGCACTGTGCAGTCGAGCAAAAACCGGGTGCTGGTCCTGATTATCGTCGCGGCGCTGCTGACGGCGGGCATTATTGTGCTGGCGTGGCTGGCGCTGCGCCATATGTTGCTCAAGCCGCTCTCAGCCTCTATTGCCCAGCTTGAAAACGTGGCATCGGGCGATTTAACGCACAACCTGAATACATCCGCGAGCCAGGAGTTTAACCGCCTGAACGCCGCCATTGAAGAGATGCGCCAGTCGCTGATGGGCTCGGTTCTGCGCGTGCGTGACGCCAGCTCGCAAATTGACACCGGCAGCCGCGAGTTAACGGCGGGGAACATGAACCTTGCCCAGCGCACCGAATCTACTGCAACGTCGCTTGAGCAGACGGCCGCCAGTATGGAAGAGATCACCGCCACGGTGAAACAAAACGCCGATAACGCCGAACAGGCGCATCAGATGGCGAAGTCGGTGTCTGATACCGCCGATCATGGCAGCGAAATGGTTTGCTATGTGATTGAGAAAATGCGCGATATCTCAGGCAGTTCAGCCCGAATTGCGGATATTCTGAGTGTGATCGATGGCATTGCGTTCCAGACCAATATCCTGGCGCTGAACGCTTCCGTTGAAGCGGCACGCGCTGGCGAACAGGGACGTGGCTTTGCGGTAGTGGCTGGTGAAGTACGCAACCTCGCCAGCCGCAGCGCCGACGCAGCGAAAGAGATCCGCACGCTTATCAGCGATTCGCAGACGCATGTGCACGAGGGAAGCGAACTGGCGCAGCAGGCAGGCGAAACCATGGATGAGATCGCAACAGAAGTGCTGCGCATGACCAAACTGATGCGCGAGATTGCCAATGCCTCCCTGGAGCAGAGCCATGGCATTGAGCAGGTTAATATCGCGGTGAATCAGATGGACGAAACCGCGCAGCAAAATGCGGCGCTGGTACAGCAATCATCCGCGGCGACACGCTCGCTGGAAGAGCAGTCGCGCGAACTGATGGAAGCGATGTCATCATTCAAACTGACGACTCAGCCTGCGGCATAATAATATCCTGCCCTGGTGCATTCTGTGCCAGGGTTTTATTTGATACATTTATCGCGGCAATATTATCGTGAATATCACCCATTAATATTTCCAGTGAGCTGGTTAAGGCTAATGCTTTTTCGGTGGGTTCCAGATATAAACCTTTACGGAAAAATAATGGCTCATTAAACAGTTGATTAAAACGCTTCAATGCCAGGCTCACCGCCGGGCGAGACATATCAAGGCGTATGGATGCTTTCGCCATGCTGCCACAACGAACAATTTCAATAAAAACAGGAATAAGATTTAAATCAATGCCGGTATTGGCACGAGAAAAGTTTTTCATCTTAATTATGCTCCAGGGAATATTTGTCAAACTGTTATGGAAATAATGCAGGAGCAGCGCTGAATATTAAAGCGTCATTTTTATATTCATTTATACGGTAAAATATATAAATGAGGAGGGGAGCCTGACTGGCTCCCCTGGAGAGAGGTGTTACGCGTCCGGGAATTCGCGGATGAAGCGTTCTACGTCTTCCACCATGTGGTTGTTGCCGACGAAGAACGAACGGCGCTGGTGCAGGCTTTCTGGCACGATATCCAGAATACGCTCTTTACCATCGCTCGCTTTGCCGCCGGCCTGTTCGGCCAGGAACGCCATTGGGTTGCATTCGTACAGCAGACGCAGTTTCCCGTCCGGGTGGCTGGCGGTGCTTGGGTAAAGATAAATGCCGCCTTTCAGCAGGTTGCGGTGGAAGTCCGCCACCAGTGAGCCGATATAACGAGAGGTATATGGGCGCTGGGTGTTCTGATCCTCTTCCTGGCAGAATTTGATGTACTTCTTCACGCCAGTCGGGAATCGGATGTAGTTGCCTTCGTTAATGGAGTAGGTGTTGCCTTTCTCCGGGAAGCGCATACGCTCCTGGCTCAGGCAGAACACCCCCAGCGACGGATCGTAGGTGAAGGCGTGAACACCGCAGCCGGTGGTGTACACCAGCATGGTGGATGAACCGTAGACAACGTACCCCGCCGCAACCTGGTTGCTGCCCGGTTGCAGGAAGTCTTCTTCAGTCACCGGCGTGCCAACAGGCGTGACGCGGCGATAAATGGAGAAAATAGTGCCGACAGAAACGTTAACGTCGATGTTGGATGAGCCGTCCAGCGGATCCATCAGTACAACGTATTTTGCGTGCTCGCACCCTTCAAAAACGACAATTTCATCTTCTTCTTCAGAGGCGATACCCGCAACGATGTCGCGCGCGCGCAGTGCAGCTTTCAGTTTTTCATTCGCGAACAGGTCGAGTTTCTGCTGAACCTCGCCCTGCACGTTTTCGGCACCGCTGGCACCCAGGATATCGACCAGACCGGCCTTGTTGATATCACGGTGGATGATCTTAGCGCCAAGCTTTATCGCCGACAGCAAAGCAGTGAGTTCACCCGTAGCATGAGAAAACTCGTGCTGCTTTTCGACAATAAATTCACCTAACGTTTTCATAACACTTTCCCTGCATCTTATGTGAGTAGAGCGATTGTATGTTCACTAAAACGACTAAAGCCCAACAATCTTAACAAACATTCAAATATTAGCGCAGAGGTGAATCGCGCCAGCAGGATACGGATTTTCCTGAAATGCATTTCACAGCCGCTGACATGTGAGTAAAATGTGCTCCACATTGAAGAAGGATAGTGACGTATGCGCATTCATATATTGGGGATTTGTGGCACTTTCATGGGCGGGCTGGCAATGCTGGCGCGCTCGCTGGGCCATGAAGTAACAGGTTCGGACGCCAATGTGTATCCGCCGATGAGCACGCTTCTGGAGAATCAGGGCATCGACCTCATTCAGGGTTACGATGCCAGCCAGCTAGACCCGCAGCCGGATCTGGTCATCATTGGCAATGCCATGACCCGTGGCAATCCGTGTGTTGAAGCGGTGCTGGAACGCAATATTCCATACATGTCTGGCCCGCAGTGGCTGCACGATTTCGTTCTGCGCGATCGCTGGGTTGTGGCCGTTGCCGGTACGCACGGTAAAACCACGACTGCCGGGATGGCGACCTGGATCCTCGAAGCCTGTGGTTACAAGCCAGGTTTTGTGATCGGCGGCGTGCCGGGCAACTTCGACGTCTCTGCGCGTCTGGGTGAAAGCCCGTTCTTTGTGATTGAGGCCGATGAGTACGACTGTGCGTTCTTCGATAAACGTTCCAAGTTCGTACACTACTGCCCGCGCACGCTGATCCTCAATAACCTTGAGTTCGATCACGCGGACATCTTTGACGATCTGAAAGCTATCCAGAAACAGTTCCACCATCTGGTGCGTATCGTCCCGGGCCAGGGTCGTATCATCCTGCCGGAAAACGACGTCAACCTGAAACAGACGATGGCAATGGGCTGCTGGAGCGAGCAAGAGCTGGTGGGCGAGCAAGGCCACTGGCAGGCGAAAAAACTCAATGCCGATGCCTCTGAGTGGGAAGTGTTGCTCGATGGCGAAAAAGTGGGTGAGGTGAAGTGGGGCCTGGTGGGCGAGCACAACATGCACAACGGTCTGATGGCGATTGCTGCGGCACGTCATGTGGGCGTTCTGCCTGTGGACGCGGCCAATGCGCTGGGTTCATTCGTGAATGCCCGTCGTCGCCTGGAGCTGCGCGGTGAAGCCCACGGCGTCACGGTATATGACGACTTCGCACACCACCCAACCGCCATTCTGGCGACGCTTGCTGCCCTGCGCGGTAAAGTCGGCGGAACGGCACGTATCCTGGCTGTGCTGGAACCCCGTTCAAACACCATGAAGATGGGCGTCTGTAAAGACGATCTGGCGCCGTCTTTAGGACGTGCGGATGAAGTGTTCCTGCTGCAACCTCAGCATATTCCATGGCAGGTGGCGGAAGTTGCGGATGCCTGCATTCAGCCAGCCCACTGGCATGCCGATGTGGATACTCTGGCAGAGATGGTAGTGAAAGTGGCCCAGCCCGGTGATCATATCCTGGTGATGAGTAACGGCGGTTTTGGTGGGATCCATCAGAAGTTACTGGATCGCCTGGCAAGTAAAACGTTCGCGTAACGTTTATCGCTTGTATTATTAGCGACACTTGAATATATTTTTCGTGGAAGTTTAGATTAAGTTAAATCATCTTAATTGCGATATTTCCTGGGGGAGAAATTCCCCGGGAGGTATTGCTATTCATTTCTCCAATCAATGATGATCAAAAATCAATAAATAATATTGTTTTATTCTGAAAAGAGTAATTTCACACTCAATTCGCCTTGAGAGTATACACATGGTTTATGGATAATAGCCTCTCATCCATTAATATTTTTCTCAGAGGTTAGTTTTTATGGAAGAAAGCAACCCGTGGCCAACGTTTGTTGATGCCTTCTCTACGGTATTGTGTATCTTTATATTTCTGATGCTGGTCTTCGTGCTTAATAGTATGTTGATTATGTATGAAAGCTCGAAAAAAAGCTATGAAGCTCCTGCGCTGATTGAGCAAATTGCTAAATCATCATCTTCTACCGTTGCGAAGAGTGGCGGTGCGACACCTGACCAGCAAAATCTTAAGGATACGAGTGACGCAGCGCCAAGCCCTGCAACCGCCAGCAACAGTCAGTCTGAGTCCGCTCAGGCCCAACAACAACCGGCAGCATTGCTCTCTGAATCTGAAATGATGGCCTCTGCCTCATCCGCTGAAGCCAGCCAGGCAAACGTGGAGGGCAGTGCATCGGATGGTGAAAAGACGATGCAGGCCAACGCCGATGAGAACAAAAAGGGTGAGGTGATCAGACTGGCTGATAACCAGACTGCCGCATCGATCAAAGGTCAGAACAGTGGGCGGTTTGATTCGCAGGACACCCCCCCGGTCTGGGGGATCAAAGGTAACCAGTTTGTTATTCACTTTAAAGGTCTGGAACAGGGATATCCGGCTGAAGCTATTGAAGAAGTGAATAAGTGGTTGGGGGTAAATAAACCTTTGGTTATTACTGTTTATGCGCATCCAACAGAATCGATTGCTGTATCAGATGCTATGCGTTTGGCGTATGAGCGTGGGGTTATTCTTTTGAAAATCCTCAAAGGCAAATACCCACATGATGAAATATCTATTTCAGTTGTAAATGAATCAACAATGTTAAGTAACAGCGCTGTTATAACCCGGAGTGAATAATTTTTTATGAATTTTTTTAAAAGATACCATGCATTTATTCTGGCGCTGGTTTTTATGTTTTTACCTGCCGCAATATTATGCATACCTGCAATTTACGACTATGTGATTGATACATGGCACGTTGCTGCCTTTTACAGCTCAATTATTATAGTGCTCTATTTAACAGGTTGCGGAACTGTTATTTTCTCGTTCATTGAAATTGCGAAATGTGTCAGCGTCCTGCGAAAGAAAAATGCCGAAAAGCACTCTTATCTGCTTGGCGACGCGAATAAGATCGTTTTCTCTCCTGCCCATGGTCTGGATGACGACACCATTGCCTCGCTTTACGAGAGCATGGATAACAGCGTTAACCGCAAGCAGAACCAAAGCCTGGCGGGGGTGATGACCTGTGCAAACCTGTCAACCATGATTGGTCTGCTGGGAACGTTTGCTGGACTGTCGATGACAATCGCTTCGGTTATCACGCTGCTTGAGAAATCTCAAATAACCGGCGGTAACGAGGCGGATATGCTGAGCATTATCGTCAACGTGGTTTCCTCGCTTTCTGAACCGCTGAAAGGGATGAACACCGCGTTTGTCTCCTCTATTTACGGGGTGGTTAGCGCCATTCTGCTTAACGTTGTGTGTTCATTCTTGCGCGGTGAATTCGTCCGTTTATCGATCGATCTCCGTAATGCTCGCCTGGACTTTGTGCGTGAGTGCCGCGGGCGTAAAAAGCCTGTGGTTGAAAAGACAAAAACGCTGCGGATCATCACCGATCTTGATGATGTCATTAAGGAATTCAAAGAGGGCATGTTTGCGTGGCAGGAACGTTTGTCTGGTGCCTTTAGCGAAAGTAATCGCAGTCTGAAGTCGCTGCTCGATACCAGTACTGAAGCGTCACGTAACAACGGGATGTTTTATGAACGTATTGTGAATGCCGTTCAGGAACAGACTGAGAGCATGGAAAAAATTGATCGTGGTATTTCGCTTAGTTATGCCACGCTGGGCTCTATTGAGCAGGGTATTCAGGAGAGTACTCAGTTCCTCAAAGGTCAGCATGAACAACTGGAAGCGATCGGCCTGAATCAAAATGCGATTTATTCAGGTCAGCAACAGCTTCAGAGTCAACTGGCGGAACAGACAGAAGCCGTTAGTACGGTGATTAGCCAGCAGGAAACGTTGCAGGAAGCCGTACACAGCGCCAGTGAAAGCATCAGCCATGTTGAGGCGACAGTCGGAGAGATGTCCGCCGTGGCCGATCGCCATTTTACCGCTCAGTCAGTGCAGATGCAGGATATGAGTGACACCGTTAAGGGGATGGAACAGGCCAACGCGCATCGTCATGTTGAAACGCTGGCCACGCTTGAAAGCCAATCTCAGACATTTGAACCACTGCTTGGGCAAATTGCAGGGATGCACAGAAGTTTGCAAAAGGAAATCAATGTCATTAAAGGGCAGGAAAATAAATGAATATGCGATTAATTGCACTGCTGTTTTCAGCAGGGCTTTTACCTGTTTCGCTGAGCGTAAAGGCAGACACGACAGGCACCTTGCCGCTTCGTACTTTAATTATTCATGCGTTGAATACGCAGCCTTCCGTAGCGATTGCAACCTGGGAAACAGAGATGCGTCACCAGGAAACCAACATGAGCAAGGCGTCACTCTATCCAACGCTGGATGCTTCCTCTGAAGCGATGCGTAAAAAGACGGACGAGCATGACAATGAACAGAACATTGAGAACAAGCTCGCCCTGAGCTATCGCGTTGCCGATTTTGGTGTCAGAAGTAGCAATATAGAGAAGGCAGAGCACAAGGAAGCCGCCAGCCAGTTCGATTTTCAACAAGAGTTGTTGAGCGTTGCACAGAAAACGTCAGATGCCTACCTGGCAGTTGAAAAGACCCGCCAGATTCTGACCGTCATCGACGGTGAGAAATTATTCTATAAAAAAATGCTCAGTGATTTCTCAGAGTTAATCAGCGCTGGCGCTGCGATGCAGTCTGATATTCGCAAGGTACAGGTCTCTATTGATTCACTGAGCACTCAGGAGCTGAACTACCGTGCTCAGCTGGATACGCAGCTCATGATGCTGCGTAACATGACCGGTGATTACGTCACCGCAGATAATCTTGGGAAACTGCCTGAGTTTTTCAATAAGTACATTTTCAATGTACACAAAGACGACATCATGAAGGAAATCATGAAAGATAACCCTACTTATCTTTCATTAAACAAGGCCGTGTCTGCCGCATCTGCAGATTACTCCGCTGCAAAATCCGCCAATTATCCTGTCGTTGATTTTAACGCCGGTTATACCGATAACTCGCCGTCGAAAGATGCCCAGCAAGATGATTACCAGGATGAATTTAAGGTTGGAATTAAAGTCGGGATCAATATTTTTAACGGCTTTAAAAATCAATCTGAAGCGGCAAAGTTTAGCGCCAAATACACGCAGGCAAAACTGGGGCTGGATGATTTCTTAATTCGTTCGCGTAATAGCGTTGATGCCTCTGTTTCAAAATACCAGACGGGTGCTGATTCATTAGTGATCTCAACGCGCTCGTATGATAACGCCGGTAAATTGATAGAGTTGTATAAAGAGGAGTTTAAGCTCGGGCAAAAATCATTACTCGATTTTATCTCCAGTAGAAATGAGCACTACCAGGCGCATCTGACAATGATTGAATCACAATTTGCAATCTATCAGGCGAAGCTGGATCAGATGACACAGTTAGCAAAATTGCTACCTGAACTTTATCTGACACCTGGAGAAATACAGCCCCGGAGTGGCTCATTAATGCAATGAACAGAAAACAAAGTGACCATCTTATGATGGTCATCATCGTTATGACGTTGTTGATTTTAACACTCTTTGCTTTTATCAAAATCAACTCGGTGGTTCATGGTAACGGTGTGATCATCACCAAGGATAATACTCAGGTTGTTTCTCTTTCGAAGGGAGGAACGATCGATGCTATTCATGTTGCGGAAGGGGATTTTGTGACGAAGGGACAAATTCTCGCCGAAACAACGAACTTTGATATTCAGAAAGAATATGAGCATGTGAAAGCGCAAAGCGAATACCTGACCATCTATATCAAAGAGCTTAACAGCGTATTAGCCCGGAAAGGTGATTTTAGAGACTTTGATACGACGGTGCTGACGAATCAGGATCTCATCGGCAACATTCAGCTGCTGAATAGCCAGGAGCGGACAAAAGAGAGCAAGGTCAATAGTTTAAACTCTGATATTGAGCAGCTCGGCGTGGCGCGGGTCAGTAAGAACAGCGAACTTTCTCTGGTGCAGGAAGAGGTCAATCTTCTTTCGCCGCTGGTAAAAAAAGGGATCAGTTCTTACACCACGTTTCTGGGTAAGAAACAGGCTGCCGTCCGTCTGAAGAGTGAGATTATTGAGCTTGAGCGTCAGATGATTGCCAAAAAAGAAGAGATTAAGGTTACCCGTGGGGAAATGGATGATGGTTATTATGCTATTCGTAATACATTATCGAAAAACCTTGTCGATGCGCAACGCGAAGCCTCACTGAATAAATCGGCTATGACGGTACTGACAAAGCAGATGAATGATTCCAGCGTGCACTCACCGGTTGATGGGGTGATTTATAAAATTAACAAAAATGCGTTTACTAAAGGTGGGGTTATTCAGGCCGCCGATGCGCTTTTTGAAATAAAGCCCATGTCAACCAGGATGATTGCTGAGGTTAAAATTCAGCCAAAAGATCGTGACCAGATATTTGTCGGCGGTGAGGCGAATGTGAAAATATTGTCTTTTATCCTTTCCAGTACCAAGCCCTATAAAGGCGAGGTTGAACAAATTAGTCCGGATTCTTATGAGGAATCAATAAACGGGAATATCGTTAGATACTATAAAGCCATTGTCGTATTCGATATCGCTGATAAAGACCGTGAATCTATTAAGCCGGGCATGGCCGTTGACGCTTATGTAATTACTGGCAACCATAGTATCTTAAAATATCTCGCCTCGCCATTGCTGCGTGGCGCGCAACAAGTTTTCAGTGAGCCGGTCCTTACTGATACAAAGGTAACTCATTAATCAGGGTAATAATATGAGCAATACTATCTTCGTAAATAATGATTCTGTTGTTGATTTACAACAGTACGGTAAAATGGAAAATGCCAAAGTTGTCATTAGCGGGACCGACTTTAAATTTATTTTCCCAGGCAATAAAGAAATTAACGTTGTTAACGGCGCACTCTTTTCGAGCCTTGATAAAAATAGTGTAATCTTTAAGTTTCAGGGGAAAACCATTTCTGGCCAGGATCTGCTGAAATCGGTTGACCTGAGCAATCTCGAACTGGAAAGACTCGACTCGGCATTGTCTGACCAGCGTCAGGAACATGTCCTTAAAGATAATATTGGTAAGCTGAGTGATGTTGACGCCAAAAGCCTTGAAGACGCGAAAAAAGAGGCCGCAGAGCTCAAGCAGGAAGCGGAGAAAATGCGTGCGGAAGCGGAAGAAGCACGAAAAGCATCAGAGGATGTTGAGCGACAGCTTGAAGAGTTTCTCAATGACAAAGCCCAAAATAACACGCAGAACGGGGCTACACCTCAGTCCGACATTGAAGGGCAGGAAGGGGGAAATCTCTATAAAAAGAAATATGTTGATGAGTCCGTAGCGGAAGCCAGCCGCTTACAATTCTCAGATTATTCATCCAGTTCATCGAGTTCGTCCAGTTCGAAGTCCTCCGATTCGACGCCTGTTGATCAAAAGCCCATCGATATTTCGTTGAAACTGGATGAGGCGAGTGACTCCGGCACCAAAAATGACAATATCACGAATATCACCACTCCACTCTTTGTGGGCTCCACTGAGCCGGGTTTAACGGTCTCTTTGCGTATTGACGGTATTGTCGTTGCCGTTACGGTGGCCGATGCCATGGGGAATTTCTCTTTCACCTCCTCATTTTTGCCGGATGGCGAACACTCTGTTCAGGTTGATGTCTCCGATGGCAAAGGCGGCTCCGGTAGCGCCAAAATTCTGGTGACCATTGATACCACTATTGAGGCTCCAACCTTCGAGCTTGACGATCAATATGCCATTCCTGAGGCGGACAGGATTGAGGGCGAGAATCTAACCCGATTTAATAATGCGAAAATCGTCGGGGAAGCTGAAGCTGATTCGCAGGTGAGTATCTACGCGAATGGTCATTTACTGGCTACGGTCACGGTAGATTCGAAGGGACAATGGTCTTATCAGTTCAGCGGCTCAGAGCTCAGCGAAGGTATCAACAACATTGACATCGTCGCAACCGATAAAGCGGGTAATAGCGCGACGACCAGCGGCATGATTACGCTGGATACCATCCCGCCGGAAACGCCGGTCATTCTTCTTGATGAAGCCAGCGATACCGGTATGTCGCAGGATGACCACCTGACCTATGATAAAACACCTTCATTACAGGGTAATGCTGAACCTGATTCAAAGCTTGAGCTCTATCTGAACGGGTATAAAGTCGCGGATATTCAGGTTGATTCGGCTGGTCACTGGGAATATACCCTTCCGGACAATAAAATTACGTCTGATGGTGTTTATACCTTCGAAGTTGTGGCGTCCGACCGTGCAGGTAATACCTCCTCCGCCAGCATGGATATCACCGTTGACACAAATATCGATGCTTTTTCGATGTCAATGAACAGCAGCTCGGATAGCGGTATCGCAGGGGATAATTACACCAACAATACCTCCCCGTCATTTAGCGGGAAAACGGATCCCTCAAGCCATATTGTGGTGACTAACCTGATGACCGGGGAAGTCGTTGAAATTGATGCTTCACAAAGTGGATATTTCAGCTTTACGTTGGCTATGGCCTCCATTGAAGGGATTAACGAACTGTCGATATCCGTCACAGATTATGCGGGTAACGAGCAGACCTTTAGCTATGAATATACCATCGATACCGTTGCGCCGGTTGCGCCTGATCTTTCACTGGATCAGTACGTTATCTCTCTTTCCGGCGATGTTCTGACCAACGATGCCACACCGTTATTCACCGGAACGGCCGAGGCGGGTAGTACCGTTATCCTGTATATCGACGGTAAACAATATGGCACGACGACCGCTGACAGAGAGGGTCACTGGTCCTTTAACATCCCGGCGAATCTGGCTGAGGGTAGCCATACGGCGGTGGCATATGCCGAGGATCTGGCTGGAAACATCTCTCCTCCCTCCGCAGACTACACCTTCAGTGTAGACACCGGTACCCTCGCTCCTACCGCTGCGTTGCTTGCAGAAGATGATACGGGTAGCAGTCAGACTGACTGGATCACTCGTCAGAACGACAATCTTTCTTTGATCGGGACCGCGGAAAAGTACGCCACTATTACGCTGAAAGTGGATGGGAAAATCATTGGTACCACCCAGGCCGATGAAAATGGGAACTGGCAGTTTGAATACGACCCAAATCCTGCCCTGTCTGACGGTGACTTTACGATCTCTGTTGAAGCGCGCGATGAGGTAGGGAATACGGCGAGCAGCACCTACGAACTGGTCATCGATACAATGACCATCACCCCGTCAGTTCGTCTGGATGCCGCTTCAGATACCGGTTCTGACGACAATGATAACATCACGAAAGAGACCCACCCGCTGCTGACCGGCACGGCAGAAGCGAATGCCACCATCGAGATCTATATTGATGGAAAACTGGCGGGCCAGGCGGTTACTGACAAAAATGGCGTCTGGAATTACCGACTGACAGACGACCAGACGTTAACTGACGGCAATCATACCGTGATGGTTAAATCGACGGATATTGCAGGAAACAGTGCAAATTCAACACCAATGACGATTACCGTCGACAGTGTGATTGAGACGCCAACGATACACCTGGATAGCGATAGCGGCACGAGTAATTCGGATCTGATCACAAATAATACCTTCCCTGTATTTTCCGGTACTGCTGAAGCTTACTCCAGCGTGGTGGTCTATCAGGATGGTAAGGCGATTGGCAAAGCCACTGCCGATGCGAGTGGGCACTGGAGCTACAGCTATACGTCATCCCAATCGCTCGAAGATGGGAGTTACATATTTTACGTCACCGCCACGGATGTGGCCGGTAACTCCGCCTCTTCAGAAAAAATCCAGGTTCAGATCGATACCTGGGTCTCTGTGCCTACGGTAGATCTGGCAGATGCTTCTGATAGCGGCAGCAGCGTCACCGATAACGTCACCAATGACACCACCCCGACCTTCACGTTGGGCAATATCGACGCGGATGTTGTTGAGGCGAAAGTGTCGATTAACGGTACGCTCTATGATGCTAAACAGGTGGGGGGAATATGGCAGTTTACCGCGCCGACCCTGGCCGATGGGAACTACACTATTATCGTTACCGTGACGGACAAAGCGGGAAATAGCGAGTCTTCCGGAACGCTGGCCTTTACCGTGGATACGGTGACTGCCGCGCCAGTGATTACCCTTACCGACGACACCGGCGTGCAGGGCGACAACCAGACTAACGACACCACGCCGGGCTTTGCCATTACCACCGATACCGATGCAGTGAGCGTGATGGTCAGCATCGACGGCGGGGCGGCGGTGGCCGCAACCAAAGACGCGGACGGACAGTGGCATATCACCAGCGGCACGCTGA